>NZ_JBEYUS010000083.1:0-26129 GCF_040643635.1 Saccharopolyspora sp. NPDC047091 | reverse complement strand
GGGCGAGCGCACCGACGCCTGCGGCGGTGCCGAGCAGCGGCCGTGGGAGTGCACCGCCGTCGTGGCGGGCTTCGCCGGCTGATCCGGCCGCGCGCGAGGCCGTGCCGTGCCGCCCCGCCGGGGCCGCGCGGCACGGCGCCACCGCTGGAGAACGAGTCGGATAAACGGTAATTTCCCAGCCTTTTCCCATTCTGCCGTGAATGCTCCGGAAAAACTCCCTTGTGGACACATCAATTCGCTGGCCAGGGCCGATACAGATCAGGACAGTAAAGATCCGCCAAGGCCCCGAAGAGCCCACGCGAATGATTCTTTTGGTGGTACGAACCAATTTCGGGTTCTGCGAGAGTCCCGCTGTGCCGCGGCCCCCGACCGCGGCCCCAGAACACGGAAACCCCGAAGGAGGACCAGTGGGCAAGCTCCGCAAGAACGTGCTCACCCTGGCCGGTACCGGTGTCGCCGTCGCCTGCGCGGCCACCCTGTCCGCCGCGCCCGCGTTCAGCGCCGACGAGGACGTCGCGCCGATGGCCGACAGCCCGGTCGCCGCCTCGCCCTACCTCTACAACGGCTGGGGCAACCCGCCCGCGCCGGGCGAGGTGCAGCAGGCCAGCGGGGTCAAGGACTTCACGCTCGCCTTCATCAACGCCGACGGCACCTGCAACCCGGCGTGGGACGGCACCCGCCCGCTGGACGGCCAGGACAAGGCCACCATCGACGAGATCCGCGCCGGTGGCGGCGACGTGGTCCCCTCGATCGGCGGCTGGAGCGGCAACAAGCTCGGCGAGGTCTGCACCGACGCGCAGTCCCTGGCCGGCGCCTACCAGAAGGTGATCGACGCCTACGGCCTCAAGGCCATCGACGTCGACATCGAGAGCACCGAGGTCGAGACGCCCGCCTCCCGCGACCGCGTGATCGAAGCGCTGAAGATCACGAAGGAGGCGAACCCCGGCATCAAGACCGTCGTCACCTTCGGCACCACCACCACCGGGCCGAACGAGAACGGCAAGGCGATGCTGGCCAAGGCCAACGAGATCGGCGCCGACATCGACGTGTGGACGCAGATGCCGTTCGACTTCAACGGCACCGACATGGCGCAGGACACGATCACCACCACCGAGGCCCTCAAGGAGCAGGTGGCGACGACCTTCGGCTACGACGAGGCCGCGGCCTACGCGCACGTCGGCATCTCCTCGATGAACGGCGACACCGACCAGGAAGCCGAGCACGTCGACGTGGCCGCCTTCCAGAAGATGGCCGACTACGCGAAGGAGAAGGGCCTCGGCCGCTTCACCTTCTGGTCGGTCAACCGCGACCGGCCGTGCGACGGCGGCGGCGACGTCAGCAGCTGCAGCGGTGCCGAGCAGCAGCCGTGGGAGTACTCGTCCATCGTGGCGGGCTTCGCGGGCTGATCCGGCCGCACGAACGCGATTGCGCCGCACGTCCCAGCACCCGCTGGGTCGTGCGGCGCAGTGCTGATCCACCTTCCCGACAGTTGATCTTGCCGTGCTAGCATCGCGGCGGTTTCATGCGGGAACAGCGAAGTCGGGGGACACCGGGCCGCGCGTCCGATCGCCATGCCCCGCGAACCCGTCTCCCTCAGCACGACGTCCGCCCTTGACGGCGTCGGCGTTTCGCACGCCGCCGAGACCACCGCGACGCGCCTCGTCGCGGGCACCGGCACACACGGGTGGGACGTAGTGCAGAAGCTCGATGACTGGCGCCTCGGCCGCCGCAGCATCCGCGACCGCCTCTACGGCGTGGTCCTGATACCCGGCATCGCGCTGCTGGTGCTGTGGACGGCCATCAGCGGGGTCACCCTCTACGACGGGTTCCACCTGCGCGGCATCGCCGCCGGGGTGCGGGACGTGTCGCTGCCCGCGATGCGGGTGCTGGCCTCGGCGCAGAAGGAACGCACGCTGAGCCTGCTGTACGCGGCGGCACCGGACCAGCCCTCCCCCGGCTCGGTGCGGGACCGGCTCGACCGGCAGCGGGCCGCCACCGACCGGTCGCTGACCGCGATGCGCGAGGCCGCCGACCCGACGCTCGAACAGGCGCCGGACGCGGTCGCGGACCGGATGCGCTCGCTCGACCGGATCATCGCCGAACTGCCCGTGATCCGGGCCGAAGTGGACGGTGCGCAGACCGACCGGGCGCGCATCCACGGCTACTACAACGGGTTCGTCGACGCGGGCTCCGCGCTGTTCGAGCAGCAGGCGCGGCTGTTCCCCGATTCGGCGGTCACCCAGGGCGGGCTGCGCGCGGACGGCTTCTTCACCGCCGCCGACCGGATGTCCCGAGCCGCCTCGCTGGTCACCGACGGGCTGCGCGGCGGCACCTTCACCACCGCCGACCACCTGGACTTCACCCGGCTCAGCGGCGCCTACCACCTGGAGCTGCAGGCGCAGGCCGCCTCGGCGCCGCCGGACGTGCGGGCCCGCTACACCGAGATCACCTCGTCGCCGCAGTTCCGGCACCTCACCGAACTGGAGGAGCAGCTCGTCGAGCGCGGGCCGTGGTCCGATTCCGACCCGGCCGTCGCCGGACCGCCGCCGATCGACGTGAACGACTGGCTGACCACCAGCGACCTCGTCGCCGATGACCTCACCACGCTGGCCTCCACCCAGGCGCAGCGCACCGCCGCGGCCGGGATGGAGGCGGGAGACCGCAGCCTGCTCCAGGTGGCCGTCGGCAGCGTGCTCGCGCTGCTGGTGATCCTGGCCGCGATCCTCGTGGCGCTGCGGGTGTCCCGCGGGCTGTCCCGGCGGCTCAACGGCCTGCGCGACGACACGCTGGTGCTCGCCGACGGGCAGCTGCCGGAGATCGTCGCCCGGCTGCGCCGCGGCGACCGCGTCGACCTCGACCGCGAGGTCGCCCACCTCGACTACGGCCGGGACGAGATCGGCCAGGTCGCCGAGGCCTTCAACACCGCCCAGCGCACCGCCGTGTCCGCGGCCGTGCAGGAGGCGCAGGCCCGCGAGGGCGTGCACACCGTGTTCCTCGGCATCGCCGGGCGCAGCCAGGCCCTCGTGCACCGGCTGCTCACCACGATCGACCGGCTGGAGCGCGAAGAGCAGGACCCGGACCGGATGGCGCTGCTGTTCAGCCTGGACCACCTCGCCACCCGGGCGCGGCGCAACGCCGAGAACCTGATCATCCTGGGCGGCGGGCGGCCGGGACGCCGCTGGTCGCGCCCCATCGAACTCGCCGACGTGCTGCGCAGCGCCGTCGCCGAGACCAAGCACTACGCGCGGGTGCGGGTGCAGCGGCCGCCGGACCTGGCGCTGCACGGCGACGCGGTCGCCGACACCGTGCACCTGCTGGCGGAACTGCTGGACAACGCCACCTCGTTCTCCCCGCCGGAATCGCGGGTGAACATCCACAGCCACACCGTGGCCCGCGGCGTCGTCGTCGAGGTGGAGGACCGCGGGCTCGGCATCGCCGACGAGGACCTCGAAGCCGCCAACGCGATGCTGTCCGGGCCGCCGGAGTTCGACGCGATGGCGCTGCGCTCGGACAGCAGGCTCGGCCTGTTCGTGGTGGCGCGGCTGGCGGACCGGCACGAGATCTCGGTGGAACTGCGGACCTCCGCCTACGGCGGGACGCGAGCGGTCGTGCTGCTGCCGTCGAAGCTGATCGTGGAGCCGATCGAACCGGACCCGGCGGAAGCGCACACCGCGCAGTTCCCGCGGATCCGCGCGGAACGGGCCGCGGCCGCCGGGACGACCGAGATCGGGACGACGGGTTTCGAGACGGCGCTGCCCGAGGACTCCTGGCCGGCTGCCGAGATCGCGAGCACCGGCGGCGCGAGCACCGCGGCCGAGCAGGCGGCCGCGGACCTCGCCGCGGCGCCGGACACCGGTGCGGCCGCGACGGAATCCGCCGACTCCGGCGGTGCGACCGAATCCAGCGGTGCAGCCGAGTCCAGCGGTGCAGCCGAGTCCGGCAGCACGCCCGGCCCCGGCAGTACGGCGAACTCCGGCAGCCCGATGAACCCCGGCAGGAACCCCGGCAGCCCAGCGAACCCCGGCAGCACGACGAAATCCGGGAGCACGACGGACTCCGAGCCCGCGGCGAACTCCGACGACGCGACGGTCACCGATCCCACCGGTGCGCTCACCGCGGACGCCGAGACCACCGATCCGGAGTTCCCGACGATCGAACACCCCGACGCCGACGCCCCGGCCGCCGAACCCGGCGAGCCGGCCCCGGCCGACCCCGGCACCGACGCCCCGGACGCGGCGGCGCCGGACGTCGCGAGCCCGGACGCAGCGAGCCCGGACAAGGGGACTCCGGCTGCGGCCATCGGGAATTCGGCCGACGACCCCCGGCCCGAAGTCCCCGACACCGACGACGCCCCCGGTACGGCCGGCACCCCGGCGACGGCGGAGTCCGACGAGCACTCCTGGCCGTCCGACACCGAAGATCCGGACCTAGCGGACACCGGCGCCGAAGGCTCCGCGGCGCTGGAACGAACGCCACCCGAGCGGTCAACCGAAGTCACCGCTTCGGGCGACGACGCCCCGCCGGAGCACGGCTACCGTGCGGACGGAGGGGAACCGATCGAGCCCGAACAGCACGCCGATTCGGCGCTCGACGCGGCATGGCCGACCGAGGAACCCGCAGGCGACGCGGATCCGGTCACCTGGCCGGAAGACCCGGCTCCGGGGAGCACCGATCGCACCGGGAACCGGTCCGGCACCGCGCCGTCCGGCACCTCCGACGCGGACCAGGCCACGACGGACGACGACAGCACCGAAACCGGCGGAGCTCCCGCAGCGGACCAGGACGATTCCCCGGTCCCGCTGCCGCGCCGCCGCAAGCGCGCCAACCTCGCTCCCGAGCTGGCCCGCGAACAACCCGAAGAGGAGGACCGGTCGACATCCGGATCCCGCTCCGCAGCGGAGATCAGGTCCCTGATGTCGGCCATCCAGCGCGGCACCGACCGCGGCCGCAAGACCGACCCGGACTCGGGCCCGACCGATGAGTGAGGGATGCGCAGTGCAGGACACGAGCACCACGACCGACTTCGAGCTGGGCCGGTTGCTGGGTGATCTGGTCGGCGGCGTCGCGGGGGCCCGCCACGCCGTCGTGCTCTCCACCGACGGCCTGGTGGTCGAGCACTCGCCGGAACTGTCCGCTGTGGACGCCGAAGCGCTGGCCGCGACGGCGTGCGCGCTGCACGGGCTCGCGCGCGGCACCGGGCGCCGGTTCGGCGGCGGTTCCATCCGGCAGACGGTGGTGGAGATGGACCACGCGTTCCTGTTCGTCACCGCCGCCGACAGCGGTTCCTGCCTCGCGCTGCTCGGCGAGGAGCACGCCGACGTGGGCCTCATCGCCTACGAGATCAACCTGTTCGTCCAGCGGGCGGGCCGGGCCATCGAGTCCGCGCCGCGCTCCCGGCTGAGCCCCACGGCGACGTGACCTCGCGGCGGGCGGGCGGGGACGGGTGGCGCGACAGCGCCGCCGGCCCGCTCGTGCGCCCGTACGCGATGACCCGCGGCCGCACCCGCGCGGCCGCCGCCGAGCTGGACCGCGGCACCCTCGTCGTCGCGGTCCCGGAACCGTCCGACGCCGTGGAGTGGGACGCCGACCGGGAACGCATCCTGCTGCTGTGCGCGCAGCCCCGGTCCATCGCCGATCTGGCGGCGGCGTTAGAGATCCCGGTGGTGGTGGCGAAGGTCCTGGTCTCCGACCTGCTCGACGAGGGAGACCTGAGCATTCCGCTGACCCCGCAGCGCGAACCGGACCACGCCCTGCTGCAGGCCGTGCTCGATGGCATTCGCCGCTTGTAATAGCGGCTGCTCCAGGTGAATGGCCCATCAAGCCGGCGATCTTGGGCGAATGGGCCATTCACCTGGAGATTCGCGGCGGAGGGGTGCTCTGGGAGACTGCTCGGGTGGACGAGGAAACCTTGGAACGGGTCCGGGACGTGGTCATCTCCATCCCCGCCGGATCGGTGCTCGGCTACGGCGATGTGGCGGAGCTGGCGGGTCTGCGCTCGGCGCGGCTGGTGGGCCGCATCCTCGCCGAGGACGGCGCCGACATCCCCTGGCACCGGGTGCTGCGCTCGGACGGCCTGACCGCCGAGCACCTCCGCAGGCGCCAGCTGGAGCTGCTGCGCGCGGAGGGCGTGCTGGCCGACGGGCCGCGGGTCAACATGCGCCGCTACCGCTGGTCCGGCCCGGCCTGATCGTCCCCGCCGCCGCGGGATCGAGCGTCCCGGTATCAAGGGACGCGCCCCGGCGTCCCGCGGTCAAGCGTCGCGAGATCCAGCGTCACGGGATCCAGCACCGCGCGACCCAGCACCGCGCGACCCAGCGTCACGGGATCCAGCGTCGCGGGATCAAGTGTCCCGAGATCAGCCGCCGCGATGGATCAGCCACCGCGGCGGACCAACCGTCGTGGACCAACCGCGGTGGATCAGCCGTCACCGCGGGCGAACCCGGGCGCCTCGTCGGCGATCAGGCGGACCAGGGCCGCGGTGCGGGCGCGCTCGGGCTGCACGTGCGGCAGGCCTTCGCGGGCGATCGGGGCAGCGGTGACCGGGCCGACGCAGGCGATGAGCACGTTCTCCCGCAGCGCCGCCAGCAGCGCCTCCCCGCGACCGGTGCGCCGCGCCCGCGCCAGGAAGTTCGTCGCGGCGGGCGCGCTCGTCAGCGGCAGCACCCGCACCTCGCCGTCGATCACCGCGTCGATCAGCGCGTCCAGCGGCGCCAGGTCCACCGGGTCGGTCCAGCGGTACACCGCGATCGGCAGCACCTCGGCTCCTGCCGCGCGCAGCCGCTCCCGGAAGTCGGTCATCGGGTCGCCGTGCAGCTGCACCACGACCCGCGCCCCGGCCACGCCCTGGGCGAGCAACCGGTCGAGCACGTCGGCGACCTCTTCGGTCGGTGCCGTGTAGCTCTCGCGCAGCCCGGCCCCGCGGATCGCGCCGCGCGCTTTCGCCCCCCTGGCCAGCAGTTCCGCCGAGCCCAGGTGGTCGAGCAGCCGCTCCCCCGCGCCGTGCGCCCGCGCCGACTCGATCCAGCCGCCGAAGCCGCTGCCGGTCACCGCCACCACGTGCTGCACCGGCCGGGCCAGCACCGCTTCGGTCGCCGCGATCAGCTCGGCGTCGTCGTCGACCGGGACGGTGTGCATCGCGGCGCCGTAGCGCACCTCGGCGCCGCGGCGGGCCAGCAGCGCGCCCAGCTCCGCGGCCTTGCGCTCGGCGGTGATGCCCGCGGTGAATCCGCGCAGCGGTTCGGTGTCCTCGACGTCCTCAGCCACCGCACCATCGTCACACCCGCGCGTGCGGGCGCGCCGGGGCGGGTCAGAGCACTTCGAGCACCATCTGCGACGCGTGCTCCAGCCCGCCCAGCGACGCGGTGGTGGACCGCGGGTGCAGCGCGTGCACCGCGAGGCGGAACAGCAGCGCCCGCAGCAGCGCCTGCGGCCAGTCCGTCAGGTGCGACCAGCGCTCCACGATCGCCGCGTCCGAGCCGCCCCAGGACAGCGCGTCGATCACCGCGACCGCCGCCGCCCACTCGGCGGGCCGCCAGAACGGGGAGAAGTCGATGATGCCGGGCGGCGCGTTGCCCGCGAACAGCACGTTGCCGAACAGGTCGCCGTGCACCACCTGCGGCCGCAGCTGGGTGCGGCGGCGCGATCCGGCGAGGACGTCGTAGAGCCGACCGCCCTTGTCCAGCGGCAGCGGGTAGTCCTCCTCGCCCCACGACATCCGGTCCGCGAGCGCGTAGATGTCCTGCCGCGCGTCGAGGAACCGGGGCCGGGTGAGCACGCTGCTCGCCGCGTGCAGCCGCAGCGACATGGCCACGACCTCGTCGTGCCGCGGTTCCGGGCGTCCGGTGATGTCGCGGCTCGCGGACCAGCCGGAGACCACCCAGCGGCCGTCGGTGGAGCGGACCGGTCTGCCGACCCGCACCTCGTCCGGCTCCAGCAGGTCCAGGGTCTGCGCCACCCAGGCGGCTTCGGCGGTGTTCGCGGCCGGTTTGAGCACGACCTCGCCGCAACGCCAGGCGACGCCGCCGTTGAGCAGTTCGGCGTCCTCCCCGCGCGCACCGAACGCCGCTCGTACGTGCGACGGGGGCGGCTCCGGAGTTCCAGTCACGGCGCAGACGCTACATCGGAGATCCCCGAATGGGGGTCAGGCGCTCCGCAGATCGCGACCTGCGGGAAATCGTGATCCGGGCACCGCGGCGGTCCGACGACGACCGGCCCGGCCCCCGGAAGTGCGGGGACCGGGCCGGTCTCACCTGCGCTGAACAGGCACTTCGTCGATCTTCGCGATGGTTCCGGCCATCGCGCACCGCCCGCGCACGGGCGGCGACCTGGATCAGTAGGTCGGCAGGCTGGTATCGACCTCGTTAGCCCATCCGAGGACACCGCCACCGACGTGGACGGCGTCCGAGAACCCGGCCTTGTGCAGCGCGGCGAGCGCCTCGGCGGAGCGGCCGCCGGACTTGCAGTGCAGCACGATCTGCCGGTCCTGCGGCAGTTCCGCGAGCGCGGCGCCGGACAGGATGCGGTCCTTCGGGATGAGCGTGGAGCCGTCGATCTTGACGATCTCGTACTCGTGCGGCTCCCGGACGTCGATCAGCTCGAACTTGTCGCCGCGGTCGAACTTCTCCTTGAGCTCGCGCGGAGTGATCGTGCTGTTCACCGCGGCCTGCTGCGCGTCGTCCGAGACGACGCCGCAGAACGCTTCGTAGTCGATCAGCTCGGTGATCTTCGTCGCGTTCGGGTCCTTGCGGATCTTGACGGTGCGGTAGCTCATCTCCAGCGCGTCGTAGATCATCAGGCGCCCGAGCAGCGTCTCGCCGATGCCGGTGATCAGCTTGACCGCCTCGGTGGCCATGATCGAACCGATGGAGGCGCACAGCACGCCCAGCACGCCGCCCTCGGCGCAGGACGGCACCATCCCGGGCGGCGGCGGCTCGGGGTAGAGGTCCCGGTAGTTCGGGCCCTTCTCCTCCCAGAACACGCTGACCTGGCCTTCGAACCGGAAGATCGAGCCCCACACGTAGGGCTTGCCGGACAGCACCGCCGCGTCGTTCACCAGGTAGCGGGTCGCGAAGTTGTCGGTGCCGTCCAGGATCAGGTCGTAGTCGGCGAAGATGCCCAGCGCGTTGTCCGAGGACAGGTGCACCTGGTGCAGGTTGACCTTGACGAACGGGTTGATCTCGGCGATCGAGTCGCGCGCCGACTCCGCCTTCGGCCTGCCCAGGTCAGACTGGCCGTGGATGACCTGGCGGTGCAGGTTCGACTCGTCGACGGCGTCGAACTCGACGATGCCGATGGTGCCGACCCCGGCCGCGGCCAGGTACAGCAGCGCCGGACTGCCGAGCCCACCGGCGCCGATCACCAGGACCTTCGCGTTCTTCAACCGCTTCTGCCCGTCCATCCCGACATCCGGGATGATCAGGTGGCGGCTGTAGCGCGCGACCTCTTCCTTGGTCAACTCCGCCGCCGGCTCGACGAGCGGCGGTAGCGTCGTTGCCTGGGCTGAATCGCCGGACATCTCCCAGCTCCTCCTCAGTGGTCCTCACCTCGTCGTTCGCCCGCAGCCGCGAGCACGACGAGCGTCCGCGCCCGACATCGGCGTGGCCGAACGGGCGCGGAAGGTGCAACGCCAGAGTGGCGGATGGTCTTCCCGCTTCCCAAACTACTCCCACCATCCGGGAACGGGGTGGCCGAGCGCACGGGGATCAGCTGCCGGAATCCCCGACGGGGAACGGCCAGGCGTTGTACTTGCAGACGAAGCCGTCGGCGGGGATCTCGGTGCCCTGCGGCACCGCCTTGTTCAGCTCGTGCAGCTCGTTGTTGGAGGTGCTGAACGTCTGCTGCATCATCACCGGCGCCAGCCCGCCCTGCTTCCCGCACGGCACGTGCCCGTTGCCGAAGACGTGGCCCACCTCGTGGTTGATGGCGTAGCGCCGGTAGGTGCCGATGTCGCCCTCGAAGGCGACCGCGCCGCGCACCCAGCGGGCCGCGTTGATGTAGACCCGGTCGGAGATCCGGCAGGACGTGTCGAACGGCAGCCCGCTGCCGTAGCCGCAGATCTCCCGCGCCGTGTTCTGGCTGACCAGCGTCACCCGGAAGTCCGGGGACGCGGAGCCGTCGACCCGCTGCAGCGCGATGTCCCCGGCCTGCCGGTTGGTCCAGCTGCGCGGGTCGGCGAGTGTCTCCTGGGTGAGCTGGGCGAACGAGTCGTTGCCCTCGGCCAGCTTCACCCCGACCTCGACCTCCACGGTGTAGCGGTACAGGTCGTCGCCCGCACCGACCTTCGGCGAGGTGCCGGGCAGCACGGTGAAGGTCCGGCCGCCGACCTCGGGCAGCGGGGAGCCGGGCGGGAGTTCGGCGGAGAACATCTTCGCGCTGTAGGTCTGCCCCGGCGGAGCCTCGGTCACCACCGGCGCCTCGGGCACGTCCGGCGCCTGCGCGTGCGAGACGCCGTCGTCGCCGAGCTGCCGGGCGTCCGGGTCGACGGACTGGAACACGGCCAGCGCGGTGACCACCACCAGCAGCGGGACCGCGTAGATCCGCCAGCCGTACAGCGACCAGGCCCGGTTCCGCCCGCGCCGCGGTGGTTCCGGCTCGTCCAGGTCGTAGTCGCGCTCGTCGAACGGCCGCCAGGACGCGGCCAGCGGCTCGTCGGGGCGGGGCTTGCGGCGCCCGTGGGGAACGGCGGAACCATCCGCCTGGTCCGCACGGCCTGCGGCGGCGTCACGGGATCGTCTCGGGGGGCGCGGCACGGTACAAGCGTGCCACAGCACGATCGGGGTCAACGAGGCTGTGGCCAGCGAGATCCACCGCCACCTCGAAGATCACCCGTTTCGGGGCGGCTGAGCACCGTTGCCCGATTTCGACGTCACCGAGCGCGCCTGCGGCCGCGGAACCGGACCCCGCACCCGGTCTCCCCGTGCCCCGGGAGTGCGATACGACGCCGGATGAGGTCGAGAACGGCCTTTACCCACGAGTAAGGTTAGGGCTTCCCGGCTGGAGCAAGACCAGCACGTGACGGAAGGACGGGTGGAGGCAGGCATGACGGAGACCGCCGCGCAGCCGAGCAGGGGCGTTCGGCTGCCCCGCGACGCCCGCCGGGCACAACTGCTCACCGCCGCCCAGCACGTGTTCGTCACCAACGGCTACCACGCGGCCGCGATGGACGACATCGCCGAGCACGCGGGCGTCAGCAAGCCCGTCCTGTACCAGCACTTCCCCGGCAAGCTGGAGCTGTACCTGGCGCTGGTGGAGATGCACGGCGGTGAGCTGGTGCGCCGGGTGCGGCAGGCCATCGAGACCACCCCGGACAACCGGCAGCGGGTGCGGGCGGCGGTCGGCGCGCTGTTCGAGTTCGTCGACGGCGAGGGCCAGGCGTTCCGGCTCGTCTTCGAATCGGACCTGCGCGGGGAGCCCGCGGTGGACAAGGCGGTGGACGGCGCGCTGTCGGACTGCGTGGACGCGGTCGCCGAGGCCGTCACCGCGGACGCGGGCCTCGACCCGGAGCGGGCGCGGCTGCTGGCGTTCGGCCTGGTCGGGTTGAGCCAGGTGACCGCCCGCTACTGGCTGGACGAGACGGAGTCGGTGCAGCGCGACGAGGCGATCACCCTGATCACCACCCTGGCCTGGAAGGGCCTCTCCGGCTTCCCCCTGCACAACGCCTGACGGACCCGCCGAAGACGAACGGCCCGTCCGACCGCACCAGGTCGGACGGGCCGTCGCCGTTCCGTCAGCCGCCGGGGAGCAGTTCCACGATGCGGTCCGCGACCTCGTCGGTGCGCTCCAGCGGGAGCATGTGCCCGGCCCCCGAGTAGAGCAGCAGCCGCGCGTCCGGCAGCGCGTCGGCGATGCGGCGGGCGTGCGGCAGCGGGCACAGCCGGTCCTTGCCCCCGGCGAGCACCACGACGGGGATGTCGCGCAGCGCTTCGAGCGCGTGCGCCCGGTCGTGCTCGGCGAGGGAGGTGCGGAACCCGGCGAGGCTCGGCGGGTGGCAGGCCGCGACCCAGTCGGCGGTGGCGGCGACGTCGGCCGCGGCCGGGGAGGCGCCGAACAGCAGCCAGCGCATCCCGGGGCGCAGCGCCCGCGAGTTCCGGACCAGCCGGCCGCCGCCGGACTTCGCGAGCAGGCCGCGCACCCCGAGCTCGGCGCGGTTCGCGACGGCGGCGACCGGGCCGGGCAGACCGAGCGTGGGTGCGGCGAGGTTCCCGCTGGAGGTGGCGACGAGCGCGGCGCCGGCGATCCGCGCGGCGAACAGTTCCGGGTGCCGCTCGGCCAGCGCCATGATCGTCATGCCGCCCATGGAGTGCCCGGCGAGCACGATCGGCCCGGTGGGCACCCGCTGCTCGATGAGCTCGGCGACGTCGTCGGCGCAGCGCTCGATGGTGGCCGTGCCCGCGGGCGCCGGATCGGATTCGCCGTGCCCGCGCAGGTCGAACCGCAGCACGCGGACGTCGGCCTGGTGCAGCACTTCGTCGATGACCCGGTCCCAGGTGTGCGTGGTGAGGGTCCAGCCGTGCACGAGCAGCAGCGTGCTGCCCGCGTCGGCGGGGCCGTGCTCGTGCACCCGGAGCCGGACGCCGTCGCCGGTGGTGAAGGTGCTCGTGTCCGCGCCGGAGGCGGTGGTGGTCATGGCGGTCCTGTTCTGGGTGGAGGGGTCAGCGGATGAGGAACGACTTGCGCCAGAAGGGCATGCCGGGCCCGCCGATCAGCCCCGCCTCGTCCAGGAAGCCCATGATCTTCTCGCCGCCCCAGTGCAGGGTGTGCTGGAAGTTCGGGTTCCGCCACGCCGCGGCGTGCGCGTCCCTGGGCCGCAGGCCGACGGCCGCGTACACCCGCGGGTTGATCAGGCTGAAGCAGATCGCGTAGGAGACCAGCGCGGTCGCGAACTGGTGCCAGGCGCGTTCGGCCGGGCCGCACCCGGCCATCCGCCGGACCACCTCCTCGCGGGCGAAGGTGACGTGCCGCGCCTCTTCGAGCACGTGGATGCGGTTGACCATGCGCACCAGCGGCTGCACGGACTCGTCGTTCATCTGGTCGCGCTGGAAGCGGTCCAGGATCTCCTCGGCGACGAGGATCGCGGCGTACGCGGAGGGTCCCTTGAGGATCGCGGGCAGCGCCCGCCCGGCCTGGCGCAGCAGCGGCACCGGCCCGTAGGCGGGGGCGCCGACGCGGCGGACGGCCTTGCCGAACATGGTGGAGTGCCTGCACTCGTCGGCGATCTCGGTGAGCGCGTAGTGCGCGTGGTCGGTGCGCGGGTCGGAGTCGTAGAACTCCTTGAGCAGGATCTGCATCAGCAGCACTTCGAACCACAGGCCGTTGGAGGCGATGCTGGCGAACTCGTGCTTGGTCAGCTCGACGCGCTGCGCGTGGTCGAGGCGCTCCCACAGGTCCGTGCCGTAGAGGCTGCTGCGGTGGAACGGGACGTAGGGGGCGTCGTCGAGCAGCGGCGCGTCCCAGTCGATGTCGACCTCGGGGTCGTAGCTGTTCTTCGCCGACGACTTGAGCAGCCGGGCGGCGGTCTTCTCCCGGTCGTTCACCTGCACGGTCCTGGTCATCTCGGGGCCTCCCTGGCTGCCACCGGCATTGCATGTTACTTCGAGTAACAGCTACCTTGGGTAGCGTGAGCCACCACACCCGGCCTGTCAAGGTCGTTCCGGACCCGGCACCGCGCGGCGACGCCCGCCGCGAACGCTGGCGGGAGCACCGCGAAGCCCGCCGCGCCGAATTCGTCGACGCCACCGTGCGCGCCATCGGCCAGCACGGCGCCGACGTCGGCATGGACGAGATCGCCGCCGAGGCCGGCGTCAGCAAACCCGTGCTGTACCGGCACTTCCACGACAAGAGCGACCTCTACGTCGCCGTCGGCGAATGGGGCACCGAACTGCTGATGCAGCGGCTCGCCCCCGAGATCGCCGCCGACGGCAGCCCCAACGAGCGCATCCGCCGGATGCTCGACGCCTACCTCGGCGTCATCGAGCAGTACCCCGAGCTGTACCGGTTCGTCGTGCGCCGCACCTTCACCGACAAGCCGGTGCGCTCCGACCCGGTGACCGCGGAGAAGACCGAGATCGCGAACTCGCTGTCCCGGCTGCTCGGCGAGTACCTGCGCGCGCTGGGGCTCGACTCCGGCGGGGTGGAGCCGTGGGCGCACGGGCTCGTCGGCATGGTGCAGGCCAGCGGCGACTGGTGGCTGGAGCGGCGGTCGATGAGCCGCGACGACCTCACCGACTACCTGACCCGCATCATCTGGCACGCCATCGACGGAGTGCTGCGCTCCGGCGGCATCGTGCTCGACCCGGACCGGCCGCTGGAGCCGAGCACCGGGCTGCGGCTGATCACCGAGACCGGCGGCGAAGGCTGACCGCGGAAGGAGCCACCATGTCCGAGGAGCGACTCGCCGAAGCGGTCCCCGACGAGGAGTACGAGGGCGAGGCGGTGCTGTTCACCGCCGAACGCGAAGTCCCGGTGGCGGTGCTGCTGCGCGGGCACTTCCAACCGATCGACGGCCGCTTCCACTGGTACGGCCGGGTCGCGGCCGACGACGCGGTCGCCGAGCTCGCGGGCGGGCGCAAGACGCAGGTCGTGCTGCGCACCACGCGCGGCGAGGCCGTGGGCAGCCTGTCCGACCCGGACCCGTGGAACCGCTACCGCATCACCGGCGTGGGCCGGCCGCCGTTCTGACGGAGCGCGGCCGGGAGTCCGATGTGGACACCCCGGGCACGACGATGCCCCCGGCGGAGCGCTCTCCGGCCGGGGGCATCGCGGCAGATCACTGGACGCCGAAGCCGACCCGCGGGGACTCCGAGGGGCCGATCTCGACGTAGGCCAGCTTGGCGGCGGGCACCAGGTAGCGCCGGCCCTTCTCGTCGGTCAGCGACAGCACCCCGTCGGTGGTCTTCAGCGCGTCGGCCACCAGCGACTCGACCTCGGTCGAGGACTGACCGCTGGCCACGGTGAGCTCACGCGGGCTGTCCACGACGCCGATCTTGACCTCCACGCTTGACCTCCACAATTCGCGAACCGATGCGTACGTCCGAGAGGTTATCCCAGTCCACGCCGGACCCGCCTTCGCCGGTGGCGAACATCGGGAACCCGTCAGCCCAGGCCGAGCCGCGCCATCCGCTTCGTGTGGTTGTTCTGCAAGCGGCGGAACAGCGCGACGATGCCGGTGAGATCGCCCGACCCGGTGATGATCAGTTCGGCGAGCGCGTCCCGCTCGGCCACCACGCGCTGCGCCTGGGTGACCGCCTCCCCCAGCAGCCTGCGGCCCCACAGCGTCAGCTTGTCCCGCAGCGACCGGTCCTCGGCGCAGGCGGCCAGCACCTCGCGCTCGGCGAACGCGGAGTGCCCGGTGTCGGCCAGCACGTCCAGCACCAGCGTCCGCGTCGAATCGTCCAGCCACTCCGCGACCTCGCGGTAGAAGTCGGCGGCGAGCCCGTCGCCCACGTACGCCTTCACCAGCGACTCCAGCCAGGAGTGCGGGGCGGTCGAGGCGTTGAACGCGTCGAAGGGCTCGGCGAACGGGGCCATCACCTCGTCCACGGCGACCCCGCGGCGGGCGAGCGCGTCGTCGAGCATCCGGTAGTGGCCGATCTCGGCGGCCGCCATGCTGGCCAGCGCGGCCCGCCCGGACAGGGTGGGCGCGGTGCGGGCGTCCTCGGCGAGCCGGTCGAAGGCGGACAGCTCGCCGTAGGCGAGCGCGGCCAGCAGGTCCACGACCCCCTCGGAGTGCGTGGTGGAGTCGGTGGATCCGGCTGCGGAGGGGTCGGGCTCGCTCATACCAGGCACCTTAACCGCCGCCCCGCGCGGGCGGTCCGCGCAGCGGCGCGGGCCGACACGCGCGGCCGGAACCGGGCGGCCCGGCGGTCGGCCGCTGGTGGTGCGGGATGTTTCACGAAAGCTCATCGCACATCGCCGACCTCGATCCGGTTCGGACCAGGTATCCTGGCGGACGCAGAAGCCATGCGGCATCAGGCAACCGGCAGTGGACCCCCTCCCCGCGCGGGACCCGGCAGGGCTCGACGCGGGCCACGGTCCCACCCCGTGAGCAGCCGGTCGCCCGGGGTCCGTGCGGGAGGCCCGGGCGCGGAAGACCCGAGCGGGGGCGCACCGCGCTCGGCCCACCGGCCGGAGCGCCGGGGGCGCGGGCGACGGCGCGAGCCGCGCCACGATGCCGACCGAACCAGCAGCGGACAACCGCTGATCGAACAGGGGCGCGCGACCATCGCACCGGTGACCACGAGCATGCAGCACGCGAACAACGCGGCGGGCCGCGGATCGAACGCGGCCACCATGCCGGAGGGCGTCACCACGAGTGCAGCCGAGCGATCGGCCGCAGCGCGCCGGTACTGAGAGAGGCGATCACTCTGACCCTCAGCAACGAGCGGGCCCCCGAGGCCCCCGAGACCACCAGCAGAACCGAGGACGTGCACGCGATCGAGCACAGCGAGAACGGCGCCCCCACCGTGGAGGCCGCGCCGCTGCACGCGGAGAGCACCGTCCCGAACACCCCGACCTTCGCCGAGCTGGACGTGCACGAGGAGATCGTGCGCGCCCTCCGCGAGGCGGGCATCGAGCACACCTTCGCGATCCAGGAGCTGACGCTGCCGCTGGCGCTGCGCGGCGAGGACCTGATCGGGCAGGCCCGCACCGGCACCGGGAAGACGCTGGGCTTCGGCGTCCCCCTGCTGCAGCGGTTGCAGGTCCCCGGCGACGGGACGCCGCAGGCGCTCGTCGTGGTCCCCACCCGCGAGCTGTGCGTGCAGGTCGCCCGCGACCTCACCGACGCGGGCAAGCACCTGGGCGTCCGCACCCTCGCGGTGTACGGCGGCCGCCCCTACGAGCAGCAGATCGACGCGCTCAAGCAGGGCGTCGACCTGGTCATCGGCACGCCGGGCCGGTTGCTGGACCTCGCCGAGCAGCAGCACCTGGTGCTGGGCAAGGTCCGCGGCCTGGTGCTGGACGAGGCCGACGAGATGCTCGACCTCGGCTTCCTCCCGGACATCGAGCGCATCCTCAACATGGTCCCCGAGCAGCGGCAGACGATGCTGTTCTCCGCGACCATGCCTGGCCCGATCATCACGCTCGCCCGCACCTTCCTGAACCAGCCCACGCACATCCGCGCGGAGCAGGCGGACGCGAACGCGATCCACGAGCGCACCAAGCAGTTCGTCTACCGCGCGCACGCCATGGACAAGGCGGAACTGCTGGCCAGGACGTTGCAGGCCCAGGACCGCGGCCTGACGATGATCTTCACGCGGACCAAGCGGACCGCGCAGAAGCTCTCCGACGAGCTCGCCGAGCGCGGTTTCGCCGCCGCCTCGGTGCACGGCGACCTCGGTCAGGGCGCCCGGGAGCAGGCGCTGCGCGCGTTCCGCTCCGGCAAGGTCGACACCCTCGTCGCCACCGACGTCGCCGCCCGCGGCATCGACGTCGCCGGGGTGACCCACGTGGTGAACCTGCAGTGCCCGGACGACGAGAAGACCTACGTGCACCGCATCGGCCGCACCGGCCGCGCGGGCCGGGAGGGCGTGGCGATCACCCTCGTCGACTGGGACGAGGAGACGCGCTGGAAGCTCATCAACGACGCCCTCGACCTGGGCAAGCCGGATCCGGTGGAGACCTACTCCACCTCGAAGCACCTGTACGAGGACCTCAACATCCCGGCGGACGCGACCGGCAGGCTGCCGCTGTCCAAGCGCACCCGCGCCGGCCTGGGCGCCGAGCCCGACGAGGACGCGAAGCGCACCAGCAGCCGCAAGCCGCGCCGCCGCACCCGCGGCGGTTCCGGCGGCGAGCAGCCCGGCGGCGAGCCCGCGGCCGGCGAGACCCGTCCCGGCGGCCGTTCCCGGCAGCGCAGGCGCACCCGCGGCGGCGTGAACTCGGAGGGCGACGCGCAGCCCGCCGAATCCACCGCGCAGAGCGAGGGTGCCGCCGAGTCCGCGGACCGTCCCCGCAAGCGGCGCCGCAGGCGTCGTGGTGGCGGCGGTGCCGCTTCCGGCGGCGGCGAGTCGTCCGGCGACTGATCCCGTTCCGCGAGCGGGCTGCCCGGTGGGGCGGCCCGTGGACCGGCCCGGCTCTCGAGAGCCGATTCAGTGAGGAGTGCAGTGGTACGGCCGGAACGGCGGACGCGGTCCGACTTCGTCGCGGTGGCGCTGATCCTGGTGGTGGTCGTGGTGGTCGCCGCGGTCATCTGGTGGCGCAGCGACGCCCGGGCCACCGCGTCCGAACCCGCGGCCGCACCGGCACCCGCGCTCACCTCCCCCACCTCGGTACCGGCCGCGTTGCACGAGCTGTGGCGCGCGTCGAGCCCGGCCACCCCCGTCCCCGTGATCGCCGGTTCGACCGCGATCACCGGTGACGGCGGCACCGTGTCCGGCCGCGATCCGGGCACCGGCGCGGTGCGCTGGCGGTTCTCCCGCGATCTCCCGCTGTGCACCGTCGGCGAGGGCTGGGACCGCGCGCTGGCCGTGTACCGGAAGGCCGCCAACTGCAGCGAGGTCAGCTCGTTGCAAGGCGACACCGGCGTGCGCGGCCCCGCGCGCAACGCCGACGCCCCGTTCGGCACCCGGCTGCTCGACGACGGCAAGTACGTGACCGCGACCGGTGATCGAGTGCTGGAGAGCTGGCGCTCCGACCTGGTGCGCACCCAGCAGTACGGGATCATGCCCGCGCTGAAGAACGCGGGGAACAACCTGCGCCGCCCGGACTGCACCTACCCGTCGACGGCGGTCGGCAGCGAGCGGATCGCGGTGGTGGAGGACTGCCCGGAGGACCCGGAGCAGCGCATCACGGTGATCAAGACGAAGCCGGAGGACGACGAGAAGCCGGAAGAGGTCAGCAGCGCGGTCCTGGGCGGTTCCGAGGCGACGGCCGTCGCGGTCTCCAGCAAGCAGACCGCCGTGTACGTGCGCGACCGCGGTTCCCTCGTGGTGTACGCGAACTCGACCGGCGGCATCGAAGCCGAGTACCCGCTGCCCACCGGCGGTGCCCCCTACCCCAACGCCGGTGTCGAGGCCGTCGCGGCCGACCGGGTGTGGACGGTGAACCTGCGTCCCGTGCCCGGGCCCGAGCAGGACCGCGCCGCGCGGTCGATCGCCGCGGCGCTGCAGCGGTTCGACCCGACGATCACCGCGCAGCGCGTGCTGGACGGGCTGGCCACCGCGGGCCCGGACCGGCCGTTCCGCGTCGCGGTGCTCGACGACCACCAGTACCGGCAGGTGAAGGACAAGATCGCCGACGTCGCCGGGGCCACCTTCGGCGGGCTGCTGTACTGGAACAACGGCACCACGACCGTCGCACTGGACGCCGCGACGTTCGCGCCCTTGTGGACGGTGCCGGACGCGCTCGGCCCCGGTGCGCTCTACGGCGGGGAGCTCCTCGTCCCGGTGCCGGAGGGCATCGCGGTGCTGGACCGCTTCACGGGTGCGCGCGAGCGGGTGATCCCGGTGGACCGGCAGGGCTGGACCGGGCCGGTGCGCCTGGACTCCGCGGGCCCGATCGTGCTCGAACAGCGCGGCCCCACCTCGGTGGCGCTGGGCCCGGACCGACCCGAGTGACCGGAGCGCCCACCAGCACCCGGTGAACCGGCCTCACGCCGTCACAGCCACCACCAGAACCACAGCGGGCCGAACACGGCCACGAGCAGCGCCAGCAGCGCGGCCGCACCGCGGCGGTCGCGGTTGCGGTCCGCGAAGTGCTGCAGCGCCAGGGCGAGCGCAGCCCCCACCGCGTGCGAAATGATCATCGCCAGGCCGGGTCCGTCCTGCCCCTGCCGCGTCGCCCACACCTGCACGCCGATCAGCCCGAGGGCCACCAGCAGCATCCCCACCGCCAGCGAGCCGGTCAGGCCGCGGAACCAGGTGCCGATCCGGGTGCCACCGGCGCCCGAGCGGTGGTGCCTGCGCACCGTCGGGGCCTCGGCGGTCTCCTCGTCGAACTCGTCCTCGTCGTGCCACTCCACGCGCTGCCTGCGCCCTCCGGCGGGCGTCGACGAGCGGAAGGGCACGGTCCCCGGTTGGTCCGCACCGTCGGCCGGCCAGGAGCCTGCTGCCGGGTGCGGGCGGCGCAGCGTCTGCGGCGCGGGCCGGTGCCGGGCACCTCCGCGCGCGGCCTCCTGCTGCGCTCGTCGGGGCATGTCCATGTCGTCGTTCCTCTGGTCCGTCACTCGGCCAGCCCGGCCCACGGTTCGGTGGCGGGCGCGGCCTGCTGTCCTTCCGGGCAGTGCGCGCGGAACTCGCACCAGCCGCAGCGCCCGCCGGGGTTCGGCGGGAACACGTCCGGCCCTGCCGTTCCCCCTTGGAACGAGTCGGAGGCGGTCTGGAGTTCCTCGGCCAGCCGTTCGGCCCGCGCCACGTGCTCGTCCAGGGAGGCCTGGGTGTGCTCCCACGCCCCGACCCGGCCGCTGGGCAGGTGGTGCAGTTCGACCCGCCCGGTGGGGGCGCGCAGCGTCCGCCGGGCGGCGACCGCGTACAGGGCGAGCGCCCGCGAATCCCGGGCGTCCTCGTCGGTGGCCGCGCGTCTGCCGGTCTTGTAGTCGACGATGACCAGCTCGCCGTTACGCCGGTCGATGCGGTCCACGCGGCCCTCCGCGATGATCGTGCCCGCGGCGGCCGACACCCAGCGCTCCACCGCGACCGGCTCCGCGCCGGGCGCGAGCCGCTCGACGTAGTCGGCGACCCACCGCTGGGCGCGCTCCCGGTACCGGGTGGCCTGGGCGTGGTCGGCGAAGCCGTCGCTCTTCCAGCACTGCCCGACCAGCAGCACCGCCTTCTCCGCGGTCCGCTGGGCCGCGGGCAGTTCGAAGAAGGCCTTCAGCGCGTTGTGCACCACCGCGCCGAGGGTGGCGTTGGCGCGAGCGCCGGAGCGGGACGGCGCAGGCCGGTCCAGGTAGGTCATCCGGAACTTGCGCGGGCAACCTTCCCAGTTCGCGAGCTTCGCGGGAGTGACCCGGACGAGCTTGCCGGGGATGCCTTCGAGGCCTAGCTGTCCCTGCACTCGCACCACACTACGCAGCCGGAGCGTCGCGTCGCGTTTCCCCCCGCGCCGCACCCGGAACTCACCGGATCAGCTGATCTCGGTGGTCATCCGGCCGTGAACACCTCGCTGCCGCTGCTCTTGTCGATCAAGCGCTGCAGCGATGCCGGCGCGGTGGTCTCCTGCCCGATCCGGATCGTCTTGTTCGTGCCGTGGTAGTCGCTGCTGCCCGTCGGCACCAGGTCCAGCTCGGCGGCGAGCTCGCGCAGCTCCTGCCGGGTCGGCTCGTCGTGGTCCGGGTGGTCCACCTCGATGCCGGTCATGCCGCGGTCCGCCAGCTCCGCCACCACCGCGGCGTTCACCACCGGGCCGCGGGCGCGGGCGAACGGGTGCGCCAGCACGGTGACCCCGCCCGCGTCCGCGATCATCTCGATCGCGCGCAGCACGGGGGTGTCGGTGCGCGGCAGGTAGTACCGGCCGCTGCTGCCCAGGTAGCGGGCGAAGGCCTCGTCGACGCTCCGCACCATGCCCGCGCGCACCAGCTGCCGCGCCAGGTGCGGGCGCCCGCCCGGCGAGTCCGGCGGCAGGCCCGCCATCAGCTCGTCCGCGTCGACCGGGAAGCCCTCCGCCGCCATCCGCTCGGCCATCTCCCGCAACCGGCCGCGCCGCTCCGCCCGCAGCCGGGACTGCTCGGCCACCAGCGCGGCGGAGGTCGGGTCGAACAGGTACGCCAGCAGGTGGACGGTGATGTCGCGCCCCGTCCCGTCCGGGCAGGTGCAGGACAGCTCGGCGCCCGGCACGACCCGGACGCGCCCGGCGCCGGCGACCACGGCGTCCGCCGCCTCCGCCCAGCCCGCCGTGGTGTCGTGATCGGTGATCGCGACGACGTCCAGCCCCGCCTCGATCGCCGCGTCGACGAGCTCCGCGGGCGTGTCGGTGCCGTCGGACTCGGTGGAGTGGGCGTGCAGGTCGATGCGCAAGCGTGGCCTTTCCGTTCAGGCCGGTCCGTCGACCGGCGGGCGGGCGTGCGGTCGCCGCAGGAGGTCGCGCCGCGAGGGTGGAGGCCCAGCGGCTCGACCGGACTTCCGCTGCGCACAGTCTCGCCGATGGTCCCGGGACCTTCCGAACCAGCCCACGAAGAAGAGCCGGGGCCGCGGGTGATCCCGCGACCCCGGCTCGGCAGCGACCGGTTCAGCTCGGAAGCTTGGCCTTCTTCTTGCCCACCGCCGCGCGGCGGGCCTTGAGCATGGAGAAGCGTTCCTGCTGCGCCTTCTTCTCCCCGAACACCAGGTACGAGATCGCGTCCTCCACCTCGTCCGGGTTCGGCACGTACTCGATCCGGTTGAGCGCCTGGATCTGACCGGCCGACTCGACCACCAGCGTGCCGTAGCCGAACATGCGCCCGGCCAGGGTCCGCTGGAAGGTGAGGTCGGTGACCTTGCCGATCGGCATCATCGCCACGTTGGTGGTGAAGATGCCTTCCGCGATCAGGAACCGCTTGTCCGTGACGACGATGCGTTCCACGTACCAGTCCAGCACCTGGTAGGTGAACCGGAGCAGCACGACGAGGCCCGCATACCAGAGCACGTTCTGCGGCAGGCTCGTGTCCTGCGGCAGCATTTGGGACACCATGACCACGCCGACCAGCAACCCGATCGCCTCGAACAGTTCCCAGACCAGGCTCGCCCAGTGTCTGCGGAGCCGGATGACCCGGCGTTCGGTCTCGAGCAGGTACTCGTCGGGATCCCTAGGCGCGAACACGTCAACCGCCCTTCGGCGCTACTACACGAAGATGTTCTGCATGAAGGTGATGACCGCGTTCGCAGCATCCGCGAGGCTGTCCTTGATGTTGTTCACCAACTGACCAGCCTGATCTGGGGCGTTGATCAAGAAGAAGAGGAGGAACGCGACCCCGGTCCAGGTCAGGATCTTCTTAAGGTTCACTGCGATACACCCCGTCCGAAATGCCTTTGAACATGCTGGCGCCTGCCGATCTGTTGTACCGCACTCGGCGGCTGTAGGGCAGCATTGTCCCGCACTTGGGTCAGTCGTCAGCTGAACCGTCCGGATCAACTACCCTCCGTGTCGGTGATCATAACCAATGGACGAGTGATCCGGTGCGTCGGCGCCGTCGTGCACGATCCGCAGGGCCGGTTGTTGCTGGTGAAGCGGGCCAACGAACCCGGCAGGGGGCAGTGGTCGGTACCGGGCGGCAAGGTGGAGCCCGGAGAAACCGATCGTTCGGCGGTACAGCGCGAAATTTCGGAGGAAACGGGACTCTCCGTGATCGTCGGCAGGTGGCTCGGGAGGGTGCGGCGCCCGGCCCCGACGGGGACGTTCGACATCCACGACTACGCGTGCCGGCCCGATGACGTGGTGCTTTGTCCCGGCGACGACGCGGCCGACGCGATGTGGGCGGACGCTGCGACCTTTGCCACACTCGACGCCGCCGGCCGGTTGACCGAGGGCCTCGCCGAGGCGCTGCGGGGGTGGGGACAGCTCCCCGGGCCGTCCGCCGGGAGCTGAAACCGGCGAACCCGGCAGTCCACGCATTCGCCGCGAACGGGGCGAAATTCGAGATGCCCCAGGCGTGCGGGCGGCGAAAATTCACCCATTTCGCCGTGTGCCATCACACCCGGCACCGCCGCCGCTCGAACCGAGAACGGCGAGTATCGTGAACCGTTGGCCGGTCCGGACCACTCGCGAACGGCGAGTCGGGCAGAAGGAGGTGAGGGATTGTGAGCGGCGGTGCCGACAGCGCGCTTCCGAGTAGTACCAACCGCATCCCCGCCTGGGAGGCCTGCGGCTAGGCCGGTTCCAGGTGCCCATCGGCGCCGGTGGGGATGCGCGGTCGAGATCGCCCGAGATCCGATTCCCGCCCTTGGAGGTCGCCGTGCCCAGCCTTCCTTCTCTCGGCCTGCGCAATCGCGCAGCGCGCCACAACGGCCGCACCGCGACCGCTCCCGCTCCGCCGCCCGCCTACGTCGTCGACTGCGGCGTGTACGTGGACGGAGTGCGGCTGCCGGGCGACCGGTCGCACGCCGAGGCGATCGACGAGGTGCGCAGGCGCGGCGCCGGGTTCGTCTGGATCGGGCTGCACGAACCGGACGAGGCGCAGCTCAACGGGCTGGCCGAGACGTTCGGGCTGCACGAGCTGGCCGTCGAGGACGCGGTGCACGCCCACCAGCGGCCGAAGCTGGAGCGCTACGACAGCACGCTGTTCATGGTGCTCAAGACGGTCCGCTACATCGACAACGAGAGCCTCACCGCGAACAGCGAGATCGTGGAGACCGGTGAGCTGATGGCGTTCGTGGGCCGCGACTTCGTGATCACGGTCCGGCACGGCAAGCACGCCAGCCTCGCCCAGGTCCGCTCGCAGCTGGAGACCGACCCGGAGCAGTTGCAGCTGGGCCCGGCCGCGGTGCTGCACGGCATCGCCGACCACGTGGTGGACACGTACCTGGAGGTCACCGAAGCCATCCAGGACGACATCGACGAGATGGAAGCCGCCGTGTTCGCGCCCCGGACCAAGATCGAGGCCGAGCAGATCTACCTGATGAAGCGCGAGGTCATGGACCTGCGCCGCGCGGTGATGCCGCTGGCGAAACCGCTGCAGCGGCTGGCCGAGGGCTACACGCCGATGGTGCCCGAAGAAGTGCGCTCTTACTTCCGCAACGTCGAGGACCACCTGACGACGGTGTCCGAGCGGGTGGCCTCGTTCGACGAGCTGCTGACCACGCTGGTGGACGCGACGCTGGCCAAGATCACGCTCCAGCAGAACACCGACATGCGGAAGATCTCCGCGTGGGTCGCGATCGTGTCGACGCCGACGATGATCGCCGGGATCTACGGGATGAACTTCGAGAACATGCCGGAAGTGCACTGGACGTTCGGCTATCCGGCGACGCTGCTGGTGATGATGCTGGCTTGCCTGACGCTGTTCAAGATATTCCGGCGGAACAAGTGGTTGTGAGCACGTGCTGTAACGTTTTCGATCATCCGGGCGATGTAGTCCGCAGAGGTTCGACCGCCGCGGTTGTGCACCGCGAGCGCTCTCCCCGAACGATTCGCCGCCGTGAGGATTCCGGTGCGCGTCGGGAAGAAGTGAGGAGGTAGTCATGTCGATCGTCGTGCGCCGCAGTGCGATGGGGCGGCGGGTGTTCACCCGCAGGCTGCCGCTGAGCGGATCGGGGAACGTGGCGCCGGAGCGAAGTCCCGGGTCGCCGCGCCGGGGGCGAAAACCCGGTGCGATGTGGGACGCGCTGTCCGCCTCGCCGCGCGCGCTCGCCGTGCGCTGATCACCGTTGCGGCACCGCCGCCCCCACATCGTGAGACGACATTTCGCACCGATCATTCTCACGCTGCCGGGAGGCACCGCCATGACTCGTCTCGCCACCAACAAGCTCGCCCTGCTGACCACCCTGCTGATGGGGTGGATCCTGACGCTGTTCATCATCATCGCGCAGCAGGGCTGAATTCCCCAGGTCCACTGTGGACCTCGTTGATCGAATTCCCGTTCGGGTGATCCGCACGCGTTCGCGGATCACCCGTTGCGCGGATTTCCCGGTCGGCGCGCCGGAAAGCGGGTTAGAACTGTCCGCACCTGGAACCCCTTGAAGTCGAGGAGTGGTGCGGATGTTCGCCCGCCCGGCCCGGTACGCCCGGTCGATCCTGCTGTGCTCGCTGTTGCTCACCGCCGCCTCGCCGGCCCACGCGGACGAGCCCCGGCTCGACGCGCTCACCGCCGAGATCGTGGACCGGACCAACCAGGTCCGGGCCGAGGCCGGGTGCGGCCCGCTCGCGCCCGCGCCCGGTCTGGAGCAGTCGGCGCAGGCGCACGCCGCGGACATGGCCGAACAGAACTACTTCGCGCACTCCGACGCCGTCTCGCCCGCCCGGGCGCTGCCGCATGCCGAGGTGCTGCCGCGCGCCGAGGTGCTGGGCGAGAACATCGCCGCGGGCAACGCGGCCGCCGCCGAGACATTCCACCAGTGGATCACCAGTCCCGGGCACCGGGCGAACATCCTCGACTGCAGGTTCACCGGCATCGGCGTCGGCCACGCCTACGACCCGAGCAGCACCTACGGGCACTACTGGGTCCAGGAGTTCGCCGGCACCACCTGATCGCGCGGAACCCGGCCCGCTCGACCGGCGTCACC
>NZ_JBEYUS010000082.1:0-26187 GCF_040643635.1 Saccharopolyspora sp. NPDC047091 | reverse complement strand
GGTGGTGGTGTGCCTGCTGGCCTACGCGGTGCTGTCCGCGCTGCCACGAGGGAAAAAGCTGTCCTCGCGAGAAGGCCACTGAGAACCCGCCGGTGGTCCATTGACTGAGGTGGTCGCTGCTCAGCGGCTCCGCCGCTGACAAGACACGGATAAGAAGCCACACCGCCCTCCTCAGCTCAGTAGGCGAACGACAGCGTCTCGTCGTCGGATTCGTCGTCGGAGGGTTGGTGGGGCATCGTCGCGGCTACGCCGCCCTTGACGAAGCGGACGATGAGGAAGACCTCGACGCAGGCCAGCACGCCGTACACGGTGGTGAGGCCGATCAGCGAGGTCAGCATCTCCCCCGGCGTCACCCCGGAGGACACGGCCGACGCGGTGTACATCCACACCCCGTCCACGCCCGAGGGGTTCGGGTTGGGGGCGACGACGAACGGCTGCCTGCCGAGCTCGGTGAAGATCCAGCCGAACGCGTTGCCGAGGAACGGGGTGGCGATGCTCGCCACGGCCAGCGGCCCCCACCAGCGCCCCTTCGGGAAGCGGCCGCCGCGGGTGAACCAGAGGACGGCGACGGCGCCGAGCGCGGCGACCCCGCCGAACCCGATCATGAACCGGAAGCCCCAGTAGGTGGCGGGCAGGTTCGGCACGTAGTCGATGGGCTGCCCGGCGAACTGCCCGAGCCGCGGGTCGTCGGGGTAGTTCGCGCCGTAGGCGGCCTGGTACTCGGGCACCAGCGCCTGCACGCCCTTGACCTCGCTGGTGAAGTCGCCGTTGGCCAGGTACGAGAGGATGTAGGGCACGGTGAAGCTCTTGACGTCCTCGCAGTTCTGCCGTCCCACGTCGCCGTAGGCGAAGATCGAGAAGCTGGCGGGCTCCTCGGTGTGGCAGAGCGCTTCGGCCGAGGCCATCTTCATCGGCTGCTGCTCGAACATGAGCTTGCCCTGCACGTCACCGGAGATCGCGAGCCCGGCGAAGGCGACCACGCCGACCCAGGCACCGAGCCGCATCGAGGTGTGCCAGAGCTTCCGGTCCTCGTCGTCGCGCGGCGAGTCCCGGTGGTGCCGCACGATCTTGTAGGCGCCGATGCCGATGAGGAACGACCCGGCGACGGCGAAGCAGCCGAAGACGGTGTGCGGGAACGCGGCGAGCACGGTGTTGTTGGTCATCACCGCCCAGATCGAGGTCAGCCGCGGCCGCCCGTCGACGACCTCGATGCCGACCGGGTGCTGCATCCACGAGTTCGCGGCGAGGATGAAGTAGGCGGAGGCGACGGTGGCCAGCGAGAACGCCCAGGCGCAGGCGAGGTGCACGCCCTTCGACAGCCGGTCCCAGCCGAAGATCCACAGGCCGAGGAAGGTCGACTCGACGAAGAACGCGACGATGCCCTCCATCGCGAGGGGCGCGCCGAACACGTCGCCGACGAAGCGGGAGTACTCGCTCCACGCCATGCCGAACTGGAACTCCTGGACGATGCCGGTGACCACGCCCATCGCGAAGTTGATCATCATCAACTTGCCCCAGAAGCGGGTCATCTTCAGGTAGCGCTCGTTCCCGGTGCGCCACCACGCCGTCTGCATCCCCGCGACCAGCAGGGAGAGTCCGATGGTCAGCGGAACCATCAGGAAGTGGTAGACGGTCGTGATCCCGAACTGCCACCGGGCGATGTCGAGGAGTTCCACGCGGCCAGTCTGCCGGGGCTCGGCACCCGGGGCGCAGGGGCCGCCGTCCCCATCGGCCCAGGACGGAGGTCCCGGTTCCGGTCAGGACGTTCGTCCCGGATCGCCGCGGGCGGGGTGTGATCTTTTCTACCAAGCCGATCCCATGATCGGAACCCCCGTCGAGCCGAACGTCCCCCACCGGAGCGGGACCGGCCCGTTCCCCCTGCTCAGCGGAGGGCGTCGGCCACCGCGCGGGCCGATCCGGCGACGAGCGGGCCGATCTCCTCGGCGGGCAGCGGTTCCAGGGAGAGCACGCCGACGCTGGCGCGCAGCGCGGGCACGCCGAGCACGGGGGCGGCGATGCCGTAGCCGTTGCACTGCAACTCGCCGCTGCTGATCACCCACGGCGGCCCGTCGGCGGGCAGGTCCACCGCGCGGCCGGCGGCGCCGCGCTGCACGGGGTGCCGGGTGCCGATCCGGTAGGCGACGTGGTGGGTGGTCCAGGACGGTTCGGCGACGGCGACGGCCTGCGCTTCGCCGCCGTCGGCGATGGTGAGGTGCGCGGTGGCGCCCGCCTGCTCGGCGAGCTCGTGCAGCGCGGGCGTCGCGGCGAACCGCAGCTGCGGCAGCACCCGCCCGGCGACGCGCAGCACGCCGAGCCCCAGCCGCACCCGGGTGCCCTCCCGGCGCACCAGCCCGCGGTCCTGCAGCGGGCCGAGCAGCCGGTACACGGCGGCGCGGCTGACGCCGACGGTCGCGGCGAGGTCGCTGATGGTGGGGGCGGCGCCGTCGGCTTCGGCGACGGCCTGCAGCAGGTTGAGCCCGCGCTCCAGGGTCAGCGAGGTCTCCTTGGCGACCGGCCCCCGCGCCGGTGCGCGGTGGTGCGCCGCGCTCGGCGGGGCCGGATCAGGTGGTCTCGCCGGGTCGGGGGTTCGGGGCACCGGTCACCTCCAGGTCGCGGACAGGACCGTGCCCGTCACCTCGCTGAGGCCGATCACCGAACCGTCCGGTCCGGGCGCGGTGCCACCGAGTGTGACCCGATCACCGTCCTGGAGGAAGGTGCGCTGCTCCCCGTCGTCCAGCGTGATCGGTTCGGAGCCGCCCCAGGTGAGTTCGAACAGGCAGCCGCGCTCCTCCCTGGTGGGCCCGGAGACGGTGCCGGAGGCGAACAGGTCGCCGGGCCGCACGGTCGCCCCGTTCACGGTCAGGTGCGCGAGCTGCTGCGCCGGGGACCAGGCCATGTCGGCGAACCGCGGCCGGGACAGCACGATGTCGTTGCACCGCACCTCCAGCGACAGGTCCAGGCCCCACGGCTCGGTCTCGGTGAGGTAGTCGTGCAGCGCGTGGTCCGGTTCGGCCACCGGGATGCGCGCGTGCTCGAAGGCCTCCAGCGGGGTGATCCAGCCGGCGATGGACGTCGCGAAGGACTTCGCCAGGAACGGGCCGAGCGGCTGCGATTCCCACAGCTGCACGTCCCGCGCGGACCAGTCGTTGACCAGCGCCACGCCGAAGCAGTGCTCGGCGAAGTCCTCGGTCGGCACCCGGGACGCGGTCTCGCCGCCGCAGACGAAGCCGACCTCGGCCTCGAAGTCGAGCCTGCGGGTGGGCCCGAACGCCGGGTTGCGGTCGCCGGTGGTGCGCCGCTGTCCGCTGGGCCGCGGCACGTCGGTGCCGGAGACGCGGACGGTCCCGGCGCGGCCGTGGTAGGCGACGGGCAGGTGCGTCCAGTTCTCCGGCAGTTCGCTCGCGCCGTGCCGCAGGATGCGGCTCACGTTCCGCGCGTGGTGCGGCGAGGAGTAGAAGTCGACGTAGTCGGCGACGGTGAACGGCAGCACCATCGTGTGCCAGTCGGTGCGCACCAGTTCGGCCCCCGCGGGCGCGGTGCGGGCGGTGACCAGTTCGGTGAGCCGTTCCCGCAGTTCCCGCCAGCGAGCCCGCCCGGCCGCCAGCAGCGGGTCGAGCGAGCGCGCACCGGCCAGGTCCGCCAGCCGAGGGCCCAGCGAGTCCGCGATGCCGCGCAGCGGCAAGGCGTGCTTGCCGACCCGCACGGCCACCACCGGTCCGGTCGAGGTGACCAGCACCCCGTAGGGCAGCGTCTGCGGTCCGAACGGCCGGTCGGCGGCGAACTCGGGGTCCTCGATCCAGGTCACAACAGCCCCAGTCCTTCCAGGTCGGTCACCGGGTCGGTCAGCGAGCAGGCGCCGTAGGAGGCGAACACGTCGCGCACGGCGGTCGCGGCGGCGTCGGACAGCGAGCCGGCTTCGGCGGCGAGGGCGTCGCCGTCGGAGCTCTCCAGCGCGTCGCGCACGTCCTTGCCGGACAGGCAGCGGGCGGTGGCGACGAGCAGGTTGAGGAAGCCGTGCTGCATGAACCCGGTTTCCGGGTCGGCGCCGCGGACGGCGGTCTGCATGCCCGCGGTGGTCTTGAACGGCACGCTCAACGTGCTGACGGTGGCGAGGAAGTCGGCGACGACGTCGACGGGCGGCACCGATTCGGAGGTGGGGCCACCGGTGCGCAGCTTCGGCCAGCACCCGTGCTCGGCGACGCGCTTGATCCCGTCCAGCCAGCCTTCGGGGCTGCGGCGGGGTTCGACGACGCGGACGACGTCCTCGGGCACGAATTCGGAGACGCGTTCCAGCCAGACGTCGTCGACGTCGGAGGGCGCGGGCATCTCGACCATGCGCAGCGCCAGGAGTTCCTGGCGGCCTTCGATGATGGACAGCGCCTTGGGCACGCCGCCGAGCCCGGTGTCGCAGACCAGCGACAGCGGGACGGGTTCGGCGGGCTTGGCCTTGGCGAGCTCGGTGATGAGCTCGGCCAGCCGGGAGGCCTGGCACAGCATCGGGCCCAGCACGCCCGAGTACTCACCGGTCCGGGCGGCGAGGTGGGCGTTGACCGCGTGGTCGACTTGCGCGCTGCCCGGTGGGAACAGCGCTGCGTCGTCGACCAGTCGGGCGAACAGTGGCGGGATGCCGCGCGGACCGGGCGCGCGAAGCTCAACAGCGCTTGACACGGCAGACACGCTAATGCCGCGCCGTTCGGTGAACAAAGGTGGCCGAGGTACGGGCGTACGGCGGCGGTTTCCCGCCTGCATCCGGCGGATCATCACTGCTGGTGGCGGCCTTCGCGGGGCTCGTTGATCCACTCGGGTGATCTTGGGGGTATCGATCGGGGTGGCGCTGCGGCCGTTCCGGTGAGCGGATCGATCCGGCCCGCCACCGTCCCGACACCGGTCCGCTGGAACCGCGCACCCGATCTCCCCCGCCGATTTCGCGGGCGCCACCCGTCCCGGACCGCGGGAGAACACCCGGGCGGTGGTGGAAACTTCCCGCGCACAGCCCCGCGGTGCGCCGATCAGCTGGTAAGACGGACAGCGGCTTTCCCCTGCGGACCTGCTGGGTTAGGCTTACCTAAGTTGGAGGTGAGCGGTGCGCGAGAGGACGACACGTCGCCCGGCCAAGCCGACCCCGGCGGAGCGGGCCCGGACGATCGCTAGACGTGGTGGCAGGGCTGCGTTGATGCCTTCCGGGGAGAGTTCCGCCCGGATCGCACCGCTGCTGCACCACGTGCATCCGGACGGCACCGCCACGGTGCTGCTCAGCGACGACCACCCGCTGGTCGCGACCGCGTGGCAGGCGCCGCGCACCGAGATCGCGGCGGTGCTGGAAGTGGCCGACCCGACGCCGGTGCAGCTGCGCGAATCGGTGCGCGGGCTGCTGTGGCTGACCGGCCAGCTGCGCGTGCTGACCGGAACCGATGCCCGGGAGGACGTGCTGGCGGTCGCCGAGCAGCGCCCGGACAGCAGGTTGCTGGACGCGGGCCACGGCGCTTCGGTGCTCAAGCTGGAACCGGCGTCGCTGGTGCTGGCCGACGCGGAGGGCACCTGCTCGGTGCCCGCCGCCGAGTTCACCGCCGCCCGGCCCGATCCGTTCTGCATGTTGGAGGACGGCTGGCTGCGGCACCTGGAGAGCGCGCACCGGGACGTGGTGGGGATGCTCGCGCGGCACCTGCCGGACGACCTGCGCGGCGGGCACATCCGCCCGCTGGGCCTGGACCGGTTCGGGCTGCGGCTGCGGGTGGAGTCGGCGGACGGGGACCACGACGTGCGGCTGGCGTTCTCCGAACCGGTGGAGACCGCGGAGTCGCTGGGCCTGGAGCTGCGGCGGCTGGTCGGCTGCCCGTTCCTGGCGGGGCAGCGCTCGGCCTGATCCCGTTGCGGCGGCGCGGGTTCCGCCGCGCCGCGCGGGTACGGTTCCGCGGGTGAGCACCTTGCGCGAGTGGCTGAGCCCGGCCCGCCCCGAGGAACCGGCCCGGCTCACCGATCCGGCGCAGCGGCGCGCGATCGGCGTGGAGCTGGTCGTGGTGTTCGCGGTGACGCTGGGCATGTCCGGCCTGCAGAGCCTGCTGTCGCTGCTCGATGCGCTGTCCCAGCCGCAGTCGCTGGCGGACCAGGCGGTGGCGATCAACGCGCCGCAGGCGGAGGCCGGGCTGCTGGACCTGGCGCAGCAGCTGGCGAACGTGCTGCGGTTGTTCGCGTGGGGCGCGCTGGGGATCTTCCTGCTGTGGCGCGGCGGGATCGCGCTGGCGCGGATCGGCCTCGACCGGTCGCGGCCGTGGCGGGACGCGCTGGGCGGCGCGGGCCTGGCGGCGCTGATCGGGGTGCCGGGGCTGGGGTTGTACCTGACGGCGCACGCGCTGGGGCTGAGCCTCACCGTGCAGCCGTCCACTTTGGACGACGCGTGGTGGCGGGCGCCGGTGCTGGTGCTGTCGGCGTTCGGGAACTCGTTCGCCGAAGAGGCGCTGGTGGTGGCGTACCTGCTGACCCGGCTGCGCCAGCTGGGCTGGTCGGAGAACCGCTCGCTGTGGGCGTCGGCGGTGCTGCGCGGCAGCTACCACCTGTACCAGGGCTTCGGCGGGTTCGTCGGCAACGTGGTGATGGGCCTGGTGTTCGGCCGGGTGTGGCAGCGGACGAACCGGTTGTGGCCGCTGGTGCTCGGCCACGCGCTGATCGACGTGGTCGCCTTCGTCGGCTACGCGGCCCTGCGCGGGAAGGTCGGCTGGCTGCCCTGACCCGGTGCGGGACTCACGGGCCGGGCCGTTCCCGATCGCGTGATCCGTTTCGCGGGCGGCGTGCAACGAACCGGTATTCCGGGGTGGGTTTCGCGCAACGTCCGATGTTTTTGGCGGCGGAGCAGGGTTCTTTTCGAACGTGACGGCTAGGCTCGGCGGCGTGAACCCACGCGCGAGGGAACCGCACGTGCGCAGCGAGGTAGGCCCGCTGCACACCGTCCTGCTGCACCGCCCCGGCGACGAGCTCAAGCGGCTCACCCCGCGCAACAGCGATCAGCTGCTGTTCGACGCGATCCCGTGGGTGGACCGCGCGCAGGCCGAGCACGACGCGTTCGCCGAGGTGCTGCGCTCCCGCGGCATCGAGGTGGTGCTGCTGCACGAACTGCTGGTGGAGACCCTCGCGGATCCGCGGGCGCGGGCCGCCGCGGTGCACAGCGCGGTGGACGAGCGGGAGCTCGGCACCGACATCGCCGACGTGCTCCGCTCCCACTTGTCCACAGTGGACGAGAAAGCGCTGGCGGGTGCGCTGATCGCGGGCATGACCTTCGAGGAACTCCCCGCCGCGGAAGGCGATTCGCTGGTGCGCCGGATGCACCTGCCGCACGACTTCGCGCTGGCCCCGCTGCCGAACCTGCTGTTCACCCGGGATTCCTCGGTGTGGGTGGGAGACCGGGTGGCGGTGGCGGCGCTGGCGATGCCCGCGCGGCGCCGCGAATCGGCGATCACCGACCTGATCTACGCCTACCACCCGCGGTTCTCCCGCTCCGGCCGCGCGTACGGCGCGCACTCCGCACCCGTGGAGGGCGGGGACGTGCTGCTGCTGGCGCCGGGTGTGGTCGCGATCGGCGTCGGCGAGCGCACCACCCCGGCCGGCGCGGAGTCGTTCGCCCGCTCGATGTTCGCCGACGACCTGGCGCACACCGTGCTGGCGGTGCCGATCACCCAGCAGCGCGCCTCGATGCACCTGGACACGGTGTGCACGATGGTCGCCGCCGACGCGGTGGTGATGTACCCGGCGATCCAGGACTCGCTGACCGCGTACGCCTTGCGCCCGCACGAGGACGGCGTGTCCGTGTCCGGCCCAGAACCGTTCCTGGAGTCGGCGGCGCACGCGATGGGCATCGACCGGCTGCGCGTCATCGACACCGGCCTGGACCCGGTGACCGCGGAGCGCGAGCAGTGGGAGGACGGCAACAACACGCTCGCCCTGGCCCCCGGCGTCGTCGTCGCCTACGAGCGCAACGCCGAGACGAACGCGCGCCTGGAGGACGCCGGCGTCGAAGTCCTCCCGATCAGCGGCTCCGAACTCGGCTCCGGCCGCGGCGGCCCCCGCTGCATGTCCTGCCCCATCACCCGCGGGGAGCTGTGAACTCCCGCTAGGGCCGCGAGTTCCGGCGGAGGTCGAGCAGGGTTCGGGCCTGGTTCCCGCATTCGGGGCAGGTCGGGTCGAGCCAGTCCACATCGGACGGTTCGGTGAGTTCGCCCGCGGCGCCGCACAGCGCGCCGCGCCACTCCCCTTCGCGCGGCGGCCGGTCCGGGCTGAACGCGTGCCGAGCGCCGCCCATCGGCCGCCAGTAGACGACGAGTCCTGAAGCACCACCGAGCACGCCGATCACCTCTCATCGCTGCGGGAACCCACCCGGGAAGAGCGGCGGCCCCGGCTCCGGGGTCGGGGAGGTACCGGTGCCGAGGCCGCCGCCGACGGTGACTCGGAGTGGTCTATCGTCACCGTCTGACACGAAGCTAGTGATCCGCGAGCGAATTAGCTAGCGACCTCTTCGACCTGAACCTGATCGAGTGATCGACTACGAGGTGGTTCCGCATGGCACCGAACTCACCGACCGTCGCCAACTGGGAGCTGGGCCGCCGGGTCCGGGAGAAGCGCGAAGCCGAAGGGCTGCCCGGCGCGGACGGCGCGAAACGGGTCGGCATCACGCCCGCGTTCCTCTCCGAAGTGGAGAAGGGCAAGAAGAACCTCTCCCCCGACAAGATGGAAGCACTGCTCGGCGCCTACGAGTTCACCGCCGAAGAGCAGGACGAGCTGCGCGATCTCCGCGACGAAGGCAGTCGACGCGGCTGGTGGACGAGCTACAGCGCGCTGTTCAGCAGCGAATTACTCCGCCTGTTCGGACTGGAGCACGGGGCGGAGAGCGTCTGCACCTACGACAACGGCCTGGTGAACGGACTTCTTCAGACCGAGGACTACGCCCGCGCGATCATCGAGTCCGGAACGCCCAACGTCCGGCTGGCAGAAGCCGATCGCAGGGTCGAGTGCCGGATGAGGCGCCAACGGCGACTCACCGGCGACGATCCGCTGCGGCTGCGCACGATCATGACCGAAGCGTCGCTACGACAGCAGATCGGCGGTCGACTCACTTTGCGGAACCAGCTGAACCACTTGGCGAATCTCATCGAGAACCACGAGGACCACATCGAAGTGTGGATCGTTCCGTTCGAGGCGACCGGAGGTGACGCCCTCGGCGGTTCGTCCTTCCTGCTGCTGGACTTCCCGAGCGGGCAACTCCCGACGATGCTCTGGCAAGAGACCGTGACCTCGACCCGCTTGACCTCCAGTCAACTGGCGGTGCGCGAGTACAGCATCGCCGTTTCCTCTGCGGCGGAACACTCGCTGAACAGGGAAGAGTCGCTCAAGCTGATCAAGAAGACTGCGGACGAGCTTTAGCCCACTCCTATAGTGAGGTCCATGGACAGGATCGAAGCCACAACGTCGCAAGACGCGCTCTGCTGGCGGAAATCCAGCCGTAGCGCCAACAACTCACACTGCGTCGAGGTCGCCGTGGCCGAGCAGGCGGTCGCGGTGCGCGACACCAAGGACCGCACCGGCGGCACGCTCGGCTTCACCCGATCCCAGTGGACGGCGTTCCTCGCCTCCCTGTGAGCGACCGGATCGAGCGATTCGGCGTGCGCGCCGTCCCCCGCTGCCAGAGTGGAGGCATGGGATTCGGCATCGCGCATCTGGAGGAACCGGCGTACAGCGAGTTCGAGCTGCGGGTGGAGCAGGCCGAGATGGGGATCGCGAGCGGACCCGCGTTGGTGTTCCTCGTCGACGGGGAGGACCTGTTCGGGCGGACGCTGGGGCTGAAGGGCGTCGGCCGGGACCCGGACGACCTGCTGGGCAGGACGAGTCCGCTGCTGCCGCCCGAGTCGCCGCACCAACCGCCGACGACGCTGCTGTGGCGCTGCGACTGCGGCGTCGAAGGGTGCGGATTCGCCAGTGCGCGGATCGAGAACGACCGGTTCAACAACGACTACGACCACATCGTGTGGACCGATTTCACGGTGCACTGCCTCGGGGACGTCGAACCTCCGCGAGAACTGCGGTTCCGCACCAGGCAGTACGTCGCGGAAATCGTGCGATGCCATGCCGACCGCACGTGGGAGACCGATCTGCGGCGCATCGCGCGCGAAGTCGCCGCGGCGCTCGACGCCGAACCCGGAATCCTCGGGCAGTGGGACTGCGGCCTGCGGTGGGCCAAACCGCACGAACGCGCCGGCCAGGTCTACGTGCTGGTCACGGACGGTTCAGCCGAGTACTCGACGAGCCACGACGGCGCCGCGGGCGCGGCGGAGATCATCTCCCGACTGCGCGCCACCGACCCGCGCGAGAGCGCCGAGCACACCTATCCCAGACCCGGCTGAATCCACTTAGGATTGCCTTGCCGAAATAAGGCAAAGTGAACTTAACCAAGGTTCGGCGAACATTTCCAAGGGTTACCTGACGAATTGCGAGGTGTCAATTGGAGCGTATTCTTCATGCCATGCCCACCACCGCAAAGAAGATCCGTCCCCGCGAATCCCGATTCCACCAGCTGCTGCAGGACCAGGTGCGCAACGAGCTCACCGCCTCGCAGCAGTACCTCGCGGTCGCGGTGTGGTTCGACAACGAAGACCTGCCCCGGCTGGCCGCGCACTTCTACCGCCAGTCGATCGAAGAGCGCAACCACGCCATGATGATCGTGCAGTACCTGATGGACAACGACATCAAGGTCGCCATCCCGTCCATCGAAGAGGTCCGCAACGACTTCACCGAGACCCGCGAACTCGTCGCCCTCGCCCTGGAGCAGGAGCGGGAGGTCACCCAGGAGATCGTGACGCTGGCCAAGGCCGCCCGCGAGGAGGACGACTACCTCGGCGAGCAGTTCCTCCAGTGGTTCCTCAAGGAACAGGTCGAAGAGGTCTCGCAGATGTCCACGCTGCTGGCCGTCGTCGACCGCTCCGGCGGCAACCTGTTCGACGTGGAGAACTTCCTCGCCCGCGAAAGCGTCGGCGACGAGGGCTCCGACCCCACCGCGCCGCCCGCCGCGGGCGGAGCGCTCTGAGCCGACCGCACCCACCACGCGGCCGACGGCCCCGGAGCTCACCCGAGCCCCGGGGCCGTCGCGCGTTCCGGTCAGCCCGGGTCGGACGACGGTTCGGTCGACGGCTCCGTCGGCTCCGACGACGTCGGGTCCGGCTCCGACGGTTCGGACGGCTCCGACGACGTGGGCTCCGGTTCGGAGGTGGCCTCCCGCAGGATCGACAACCGCTCCTCCTCGGCGTCCTCCGCCGGATCGCCCCGCTCGGGCGGCGACCAGCGCGGCACCCAGCCCCCGCCCGGCGCCGGATCCGCGGGCACCGGCGGCGACGTCGGCAACGGCAGCGGCGTCTCCACCGGCGACGGCACCGACGACCCCACCACCGGCGGGACCGCGGGCGGCAGCTGCGCCGGATCGGGCCGCGCCACCAGCACCGCGCCACCGCCGACCAGCACCGTCATCGCCAGCACGCCGCCCACCGCGGCCATCGTCGTCTGCCGCTTGCGCCGCCGCCGCGCGCCCGCCACCAGGGACCACTCGGCGCCGGTGCGGACCGGCACCTCCAGCCGGTCGTCCGCGAACATCCGGCGCAGCTCGTCGTCGAGGTCGCCCATCACACCCCACCGCCCTCGAACACCGGGCCCAGCCTGCGGCGCAACGAGGTCAGCGCCTTGCTGGCCTGGCTCTTCACCGTGCCCGCGCTGACGCCGAGGGTCTCGGCGATCTCCGCCTCCGACAGGCCCTCGTAGTAGCGCAGCACCACCACGGCGCGCTGCCGCGGCGGCAACCCGCGCAGCGCCTGCCACAGCGGCTCGTTCTCCAACCGGTCCGGCGACTCCACCGCGGGCACGTCCGGGAACTCCGCCAGCAACGTCTCCCGGCGAGTCCGCCGCCACCGGCTCACGTGCGCGTTCGCCATCGCCTTGCGCACGTACGCGCGCGGCTCCTCGCACTGCTGCCGGATCTTCGCCCAGCGGGCGCCGACCTTCTCCAGCACCGTCTGCACCAGGTCGGCCGCATCGTGCGGATTCCCCGTCAGCGCGTGGCCGTAGCGCATCAACCCCGGCAGGGCGACGCGCACGAACTCCGCGAAATCGTCCTCCGTCGCCATATCCCCTTGCAGTGCTGCCGGGCGCGACCAACCCACCGCCGCCTCCGACGAGGCGCGCACGGCAGGCATGTGAGCGGTCACGCCGCCTCCCCTCCCCGGGCTTTCGCTGCGGAGAGGACACGCGAGGCCGGGGCGCGCGGTTGCCGGAACCGCCCGTCTTCACTCGAACGGGCTAGCGCGCGCCCGGCCGGATCGCGTCAGCGCAAGGTGACCTGGCGGCCGCGCAGGCCGTCGCGGGACCGGCGCTCGGTCGCGTCCAGCGGCGTGTCCGCCAGCGACTCCAAGGCCTCCGCCAACCGGCGGCCCAGCGCCGCGGCCGGCTCGTTCCACTCCCGCGGGTGCTTGTCGCGGTCCAGGTCCCACACCGGCACCAGCACGCCGTGCGCGCGGAACGAACCCGCGAACCGGCTGTCCTCGTCCAGCGCCAGCTCACCGCGCGCGGACAGGCGGGCCAGCGCGGCCAGCAGCTGCTCCTCCGGCTCCGGGCGCACCCAGCGCAGGTGCGCCTTCTCGCCCGGATCCACCCAGTACGCCGAGCGGGCGCCCTCCGCGGTCAACCGCTCCGTCGGCATGATCGCCGCGTTCGCCCGCTCCAGGGACAGCGCGACCTCGCCGGTCGCCTCGGTGCCCTCCGGCAGCCACCACGAGAAGTCCTCGTGCAGCTGCACGTCCAGCTCCGCGGCCGGGTCGAGCAGGTCCTGCAGCCGCGTCGGCACCTCCGCCTGCGCCGGCTCCGGACCCACCACCGGCAGCGACTGACCCGGCTCCGCCTGCAGCACCCACTCGATCGCGCGAGCCACGTCCCGGCTCAGATCACCCGAACGGGTCTGCACCTGGAGGCCGATGAACGCCCGGCCGTCCGTGCGCCGGACCGCGGCGGCCGCCATCGGCAGCACCGACGCGACCGTCACCTCCTCGCCGGAGCGCAACGGCAGCTTCGCCGTCGCCGAAGGCACGAACTCGCGCAGCGCGACCAGATCGCCCTCCGCGGCGAGCCCCTCGAAAGGCCTGGTCACGATCACATCGGTGGCGCCGCCCGCCTTGCCGTGGCACGCCTTGTAGCGCTTCCCCGACCCGCACGGGCACGGCTGCCTCGGGCCGACGGCGCCCTCAGCTCGCTGGGACGGGGTGGCCGTACGCTTCGACACTCGAAGCCTCCTCGCAGCTGTGACAAGACCCACCGACGCTATCGAGCCCCCGCCGCGACCGGCGTCCCGGGTCAGCCGCCCGACAACCGAAGCCGGGTCGCACCCGGCCGGTTCGTCGCCACGAACCGCACCCCCGCGCGGCGGCACAGCTCCACGTCCGCCGGATCGTCCACCGTCCAGCAGTAGGTGGCCCGGCCGCGATCCGCCCACCGGCCCGCCAGCTCCGGGTCCCGGCGCAGCAACCGGATGCTCGGGCCCGCCAGATCCGCCCAGCGCGGCAGCTCCCCCGCCCGCGCCGCGCGCGACGCCCGGTCGAACAGCAGCACCGTCGGCACCCTCGGCGCATCCGCGCGGAAACGGCGCACCGCCGCCGACGAGAACGACATCATCACCACCGGCGACTCGTCCTTGTACGCCGGAGCCGACACGCCGTGCCGGGCCAGCGCCGCCGTCAACTTCGCCTCCACCAGGCCCGCGTAGCGCACCGGGTGCTTCGTCTCCGCGAACAACCGGACCCGGCGGCGCTGCGCGCGCACCAGGCCCAGCAGGTCGTCGAACGTCAGGATGCGGCGTTGCGAAGCACCGACGGCCGCGCTCGCCTGCGGCTCGAACACCAGCTCGTCCGCCGATTCCGGGAGCTCGTGGTGCCAGTGCGCGAAGTCGAAGCGGGACAGCGCGGGCAGCGTCAGCTCGCTCACCACGCCGCGGCCGGAGGACGTGCGGTCGACGCGGCGGTCGTGCACGCACACCAGGTGCCCGTCCCTGGTGACCCGCACGTCGCACTCCAGCGCATCGGCCCCCTGGTCCAGCGCCACCTGGTAGGCGGCGAGGGTGTGCTCGGCGCGTTCCGCCGACGCACCGCGGTGCGCGACGACCTGCGGGGAACCCATGCCGGGCATTATCCCGACCGCTGCACGCCCGAGCCCGCCACACCGGAGACCCGCCAGGTGAACGGGCCACTCACGCCGTGCGGCTGGGCGAATGGGCCACTCACCTCGGAGCTCCACCCAGGTGAACGGGCCACCCGCCCAGTGCGGCTGGGCGAATGGGCCACTCACCTCGTGCGGTTCGGGGGAGTGGGCCGTTCGCCTGCTGCCAGGTCAGCGGGGGGCGTCCGCGGGGCGAGCCGCGCGCGGGGGTTTCGGGGCGCCGCGCACGCCCACGACGCGAGGGCGCACCAGCAGCGTCGGGTCCAGCGGCACCAGCAGGCTCGTCACGTACGTGATCACCCGCATCGCCAGCACCGCGCACGCGCCCGCCGCCACGTCGGCCCAGAAGTGCAGCACCACGCCGTCCGCCATCGCCTGCACCCCGCCGCGGAAGCTCCACAGCAGCGCGGCCCAGCCCAGCAGCAGGCTCACCGCCCACGACAGCCACCAGCGGGACACCAGCCGCGACGGCCGGGGACGCTCCCCCGGCTCGCGCGCACCGGCCGCCACCAGCACGCCGTGCTCCAGCTCCGCCAGCGCCGTGCCCGGCGCCACCAGGTTCCAGCCCGGCACCAGGACGCCGGCCACCACCTGCCACTCCGGGCGGCGCGGCACCACCTCCAGGTCCCGCGCCGACACGCGCCGCGCCCACACCAGCCACAGCACCGCGAACACCCCGCTGGTCGCCCCGAGCAGCCAGCTCAGCACGCCCGAGGTCACCACCAGCGTGTCCGACAGGTCCAGCGCCACCTTCGACAACGCCGAACCCCGGCTCATCAGCAGCAGGCCGTACCGCCACGCCTCGGCCACCGCGGCCACGCCGGACACCGCCGCCATCAGCCACAACGCCGACCACGACATCGCCGACAACCACGTCACCCGCTGCACCGGATCGACCTGCCGCTGGGTCGGCAGCGCCAACGGCCACCGCCAGCCCAGCAGCGGAAAACCCCAGCGCGGGACGCCCGGGTACGACGGAGGACCCGAATAGCGGGCCTGCGGGCGCGCGCGGCGCCGCGGCCGCAACCCGCCCGGTGGAGTGGCCACCCACTCCACCCGCAGGCCCGACCGGGCGGGGCGATCCGGTGGCGTCGTCACAGCACCATCGGTTCGGCGCCGGGCTCGTCCGACACCACCGGTCGGCCGGTCGCCGCCCAGCCGTTCATGCCGCGCTCCACGTTCACCGCGTCCCAGCCGTTCGCGTTCAGGTAGGCCGTGACCCGCGCGGACCGGCCGCCGGAACGGCACACCACGTAGACCTGGTCGGCCTCGGGGAGCTCGTCGAGCCGCTGCGGGACCTCGTTCATCGGGATGTGCAGCGCGCCGGGCGCGTGGCCCGCGGCCCACTCGTCGTTCTCCCGCACGTCCAGCAGCACCGACTTCGCGTCCGGCAGCTCGGCGGGCAGGTCCTCGGGCGGCACACCGGGTACTTGCATCGGGGTAGTCACGACCCCGATGCTGCCACGCGCCCCGTGGGCCCGTCGTGAGGTGTCGCGGCGCGGACGGACCGTCCGTTCGATCTCATCGGACGAACGGTCCGCTCACTCCGTGACGCGGAGCCCGGCGGGTGCTCCGGCGATCAGTGCTGCGGCGTGGACTTCTCGGCGCCCGCCCCGGTGAGCGAGCGGACCTCCATCTCCGCGTACTTCGCCGCGTTGTGCGGCTCCTTGCTGACCACGGTGCCGAGGTAGCCGAGCAGGAACGACACCGGGATCGAGATCACCCCGGGGTTCTTCAGCGGGAACCACGCGAAGTCCAGCGCGGGGAACATCGCCTCCTCGTTGCCGCTCACCGCGGGCGAGAACACGATCAGCGCGATGGTCACGGCGAGCCCGCCGTAGATGCTCCACAGCGCCCCGGTGGTGTTGAACCGCTTCCAGAACAGCGAGTACAGCAGGGTCGGCAGGTTCGCCGAGGCCGCGACCGCGAACGCCAGCGCCACCAGGAACGCCACGTTCTGCCCGTTCGCCGCGATGCCGCCGAGGATGGACACGATGCCGATCACCACCGCGGTGATCCGCGCGACCTTGACCTCCTGGTTCTTGTCGTCGACCTTCCCCTTCTTGATCACGTTCGCGTAGATGTCGTGCGCGAACGACGCGGAAGCGGTGATCGTGAGACCGGCGACGACGGCGAGGATCGTGGCGAACGCGACCGCCGAGATGAACCCGAGCAGCAGCGGCCCGCCCAGCTGCAGCGCCAGCAGCGGTGCCGCCGAGTTCACCCCGCCCGGCGCGTCCTTGATCGCCTCGGGCCCGACCATGGCACCGGCGCCGTACCCGAGCACCAGCGTGAACAGGTAGAACATCCCGATCAGCCAGATCGCCCACACCACGGAGCGGCGCGCTTCCTTCGCGGTCGGCACCGTGTAGAAGCGCATCAGCACGTGCGGCAGCCCGGCGGTGCCGAGCACCAGCGCGATGCCCAGCGAGACGAAGTCGAGCCTGCTGGTGCCGCTGGCCCCGTACTGCGCGCCCGGGTTGAGCAGCTCTTCGCCGCCCGTCCCGGCCCGCTCCACGGCGGCGCCGAGCAGCCCGGACAGGTTGAAGCCGTAGTGGCCGAGCACCCAGAGCGTCATCACGAACGCGCCGGCGATGAGCAGCGCGGCCTTGATGATCTGCACCCATGTGGTGCCCTTCATGCCGCCGACCAGCACGTACAGGATCATCAGCGCGCCGACGACGGCGATCACGATGGCCTGCTGGGCCTTGCTCTCGATGCCGAGCAGCAGCGCGATGAGCCCACCGGCACCGGCCATCTGGGCGAGCAGGTAGAAGAACGACACCGCCAGCGTGGACAGCGAGGCGGCCGTGCGCACCGGGCGTTCCCGCATCCGGAAGCTGAGCACGTCGGCCATCGTGTAGCGGCCGGTGTTCCGCAGCAGCTCCGCGACCAGCAGCAGCGCCACCAGCCAGGCGACGAGGAAACCGATCGAGTAGAGGAACCCGTCGTAGCCGTACACGGCGATGGCCCCGGCGATGCCGAGGAACGACGCCGCGGACAGGTAGTCGCCGGAGATCGCGATGCCGTTCTGCGGCCCGCTGAACGCCCGGCCCGCCGCGTAGTAGTCCGACGCGGTGCGCGTGTTCCGGCTCGCGCGGAACACGATGACCAGGGTGACCAGCACGAACAGCCCGAAGATGCCGATGTTGAGCCACCGGTTGGACGCGGTGTCGGTCTGCTGCGCGAGGAACGGATGGGCGGCCTGGAGTGTGGTCACCGCTGCTCTCCTTCGACGCGTTCGCGGATCTGCTCGGCGACCGGGTCCAGGTTCTTGTTGGCGTACCGGACGTAGAGCGTCGTGATGAGGAAGGTGGAGACGAACTGCAGCAGGCCGAGCACGAGGCCCACGTTGATGTTGCCGACGAGCTTGATGCTCATGAACCCGTGCGCGTAGTCGGCGAGCAGGACGTAGATCAGGTACCAGACGAGGAAGATCGCCGATACCGGGAAGACGAACTTGCGCAGCCGGAGCCGCAGCGTGGCGAATTCGGGGCTGCTCTGCGCGGCCGCCCACGTCTCGGCGTCGATGACGGGGCCGGGGGTGGCGCTGGGGTCATGGGCGCTGGAGTCATCGGCGCTGGGGTCATGGCCCGGACCGGGCTCACGACCGGAGTCGCTGCCGGGGCTGGGGTCGCTCTGGCCCGTGGAACTCACGGTTGTCCTCCTGGGTAGGAGAGGTCGCACCCGCCGGCGACGTGTGACCTCTATCTCCTGTCGACGCGCGAACGCTACGTAGTTCGTCCGAATCTGGATAGACCCCGAACGTGGATTGATATCAATCCGCTGGGTGACCGGTGCGTCGACAAACCCGCGATCATGACACGCGGCGTGACTCCTGTCACGCCTTCAACCCGTTCGGCCCAATACGAGACTCAGCAGGTCAGCGAGTCGCCCGCCCGGCCGTCCGGACGAACCGGGCACGTCGCCCCGGCGCAGCGGGCGCGGCCGGTGATCGCAGCCGGTGAGCACCGCGCGACCCGCTCCGGACGGACGTCCGCACTGATCACGGAGCCGGGGTCGCCACGCCCCCTGGCCCCGGCCGCGCCACGGACCCGGGACTGCTGGGCCGAACGGGCTAACGGCGGTGCCTGCCACCGGAATCCTTGGCCGGCGCGGGCTTGCGCACCCGCCGATCGTCCTGGAAACCCAGCCGATCCGGCGCGTGCATCCGCAACATCACCCGGGACACGCCCTCCGGAACCCGCTGCCTGGTGCCCGCGCTGACCAACACCATCACCAGGAACGCCACCGGAACGCTCACCAGCGCGGGCTGCTGCACCAGCTCGGCGAGCAGCCCCTCGCCGCCCGGCCGCACCGCGCCCACCGCCAGCGCCAGCAGCACCAGCGCGCCGCCCGCCACCAGACCGGCCGCCGCGCCGAACGCGGTCAGCCCGCGCCACCACACCCCCAGCACCAGCAGCGGGCAGAACGTCGACGCCGCCATCGCGAACGCCAGCCCGATGCTGCGCGCCAGGTCCTGCTCCGCCACCACCAGCGCCACGCCCATCGGCACCACGGCCGACACCACCAGCAGCAGCGGCATGTGCCAGCCCTTCACCCGCTGGAAGTTCGACGACACCACCCCGGACAGGCTCACCACCAGCCCCGAGGACGTCGACACGAACGCCGCGAACGCGCCCGCCGCCGTCAACGCCGTGAGGACCCCGCCCAGCGGGTTGTGCAGCATCTCGTTCGGCAGCAGCAGCACCGCGGCATCCGTCCGGCCGGTGACCAGCAGCCGCGGCACGAACAGCCGGGACAGCAGCCCCAGCACCGTCGGGAACAGGTAGAAGGTGCCGAGCAGGACCAGCACGAACAGCGCCGTGCGCCGCGCCCCGTGCCCGCTCGGGTTCGTGTAGAAGCGCACCAGCACGTGCGGCAGGCCCATCGTGCCCAGGAACGTCGCCACCAGCAGCGAGTACGTGCCCACCAGCGAGGCGGGGTCGCCGCCGGACGGGTGCAGCCACGACCCGTTGTCCGGTTCCGCCTCGGACACCACCGGCACCGCGGCGCCCGGCTCGAAGATCAGCGTGCTGCCCGCGTCGACCTCGTACTCCCCCGGCTCGACCCAGGTGTTCGCCTGCCCGTTCGGCTGCAGCGGGCCGCCCGGGGACTCCCGCGGCGACTCCACCAGCACCCAGGTCGGTTCCACGACCCGCACGGTCACCGGCGTCTCCACCGACACCTCGGTCCGCGCGTCGAACACCGGCCCCGGCTCGTCCAGCCGCTCCGCCGAACCGCCCAGCAGGAACACCCCGAACAGCACGAACGCGGGTGCGGTGATCGCGAACAGCTTCAGCCAGTACTGGAACGCCTGCACCAGGGTCACCGCGCGCATCCCGCCGCTGAACACGCTCGCCAGCACCACCGGCAGCAGCGCCGCCGCCCCCACCCAGGCGGGCAGCTCGGTGAGCACCGCGAACGTCAGGCCCGCGGCCTGGAACTGCGGCACCAGGTACAGCCAGCCGATCAGCACCACGAAACCCGTGGTCAACCAGCGCAGCCACGGCGAATCCAGCCGCACCACCGCGAAGTCCGGCACCGTGTACGCCCCGGACCGGCGCAGCGGCGCCGCCACGAACAACATCACCGCCAGGTAGCCGGAGGCGAACCCGATCGGGTACCAGAGCGCCTGCGACCCGTCCTTGAGCACCAGCCCGGCCACGCCGAGGAACGACGCCGCGGACAGGTACTCCCCGGAGATCGCGGCCGCGTTGCGCTCCTCGCGCACCAGGCGCCGCGCGCGGTGCAGGTCCGATGTGGTCCGGGCGTGGCTCGACCCCCACACGCCGATCGCGAAGGTCGCCGCCACCACGACGGCGATCCCGCCCAACGCCCAGAACACGGTCTCCGGCACCGCCGAGCCCCCGCTACCGCTCGATCATGTGCAGGAAATCGCGCTCGTGCCGAGCCGCGGCCCGCGAGTACCAGAAACCGAGCAGCACCATGAACGGGTAGGGCAGCACCCCGAGGACCAGCCAGGGTAACCGGATTCCGGCGATCACCATGTCTCCCAGCGACGGCAGCACGTAGAACAGCAGCGGCAGGCCGAACAACCCGGCCACGAGCAGACCCGTCATCAGCAGTGCGCTCCGCAGCTGGGCGCGCACCAGGTAACTGACCAGCACTTCGCCGACGCTGGTCTGCTCCTCCAGCTCCATGATCGTACGGGCTACGGGCGTGCTGCGGCGACGATCGGACAGGACGACGCGCTGCCTGCGGGGGCGGCGGCCACCGGGGGCGGCGGCCGGTTGTTCCGGCGTCATGCCCGGCCGGCCGGACGGTAGGGAGCGCTCATCCCTGCGACCCCCAGCCCTGCCGCGGCGCTCGCACCAGCCGGTCCTTGAGCTCCCGGGTGTGCCGCCTGCTGACCGGTAGCTCCTTCGGTTCGCCGCCGCCGAGCAGCACCGAATAGCCGGACGAGGACATCCGCAGCTCGGTGACCAGCGTCATCGACACCAGGTACGAGCGGTGGATCCGGATGAAGTTGGCGTCCGCCCAGCGCTCCTCCAGCTGAGCCAGCGGTATCCGCACCAGGTGCGAGCCGCCGTCGGTGGTGTGCAGCCGCGCGTAGTCGCCCTGCGCCTCCACCCAGCGGACCGTCTTGCGGGAGACCATCTTCGTCGTTCCGGCGAGTTCCACCGGGATCACCTCGTCCTCGTCGGCCGCGGCGGGGAGTTCCGCGGCCGTGGCGTCCGCCCGGCCACCGGCGACGCGTTCGGCCTTGCTGCGCTCGATGTTGCGCAGCGCGCGGTCCACCCGGTCCGCATCGGCGGGTTTCATGATGTAGTCCAGCGCGCCCACCTCGAAGGCCTCCAGCGCGTTCTCCTCGTGGCCGGTGATGAACACCAGCGAGGGCGGCTGCTTGAAGGCGTTGAGCACCCTGGCGAGCTCCATGCCGCTGAGCCCGGGCATCGACACGTCGGCGAACACCGCGTCCACCACCGAGTCCTCGCCGTCCCGGGACCGCAGCTGGTCGTCGCTGCGCAGCAACCGCAGCGCCTCGGCGGCGTCGAACGCGGTGAGCACCCGGCCCACCCGCGGGTTGTTGCCGAGCAGGAACTTCATCTCGTCCAGCCCGGCCATCTCGTCGTCCACCGCCAGCACCACCAATCCCGTGGTGCCGGGTTGAGCGCTCGTGTCCGGTTGAATACTCACAGTAACGCCAATCCTGCCGCGCCGGGTGGCGCAATGTCCACGATCAGGTTTCTCGGCTCGGTGCGCCACGACGGCGTCGTCGCGGTGCCCGGCTCGCACGTGCGGCGTCGCCGAGGGATGCCGTGGCAGCCGCTGCGTCGATCATCGTGGCATCACTCGGCCGAGCGACACAGGCCACGCCGTGAGCCACGGCTGAGTGAGGTGTGTCACGCCGCCGAAACAACGTACGGTGCGCACCCGGGCAGGACTGCGGCGGGGTCGGCGAAGCGCGGCGGCTCGCCGCGCTCCGCCGGGCGGTCACAACCCGAACCGCGACCACTGGGCGCGCTGCTCCAGCGCCTCCACCAGCGAGGACGCCGACGTGCCGAGGCCCAGCCGGGCACCGGGTCCGCCACCGCTGAGCCGGGCCAGCAGCGGCTTGCGCGGTTCGACGTCCACGATGTGCGCCTTCGGGAACCGCTCGGCGACGACGCCGCGCAGCGTGCCCAGGCCGTCGACCAGCCCGAGCTCCTTCGCCTTCGCCCCGGTCCACACCTCGCCGGTGAACACGTCGGCCTCGGCGATCTTGCTCCCGCGGCGCTCCCGCACCCAGTCGGTGAACTGCTCGTGCAGCTCGGTCTGCAACCCGTGCAGCCAGCGCACGTCCTCGTCCTTCTCCGGGCTGAACGGGTCGAGCCGCACCTTGTTGGCGCCCGCGGTGTAGAGCCTGCGCTGCACGCCGATGCGCTCCAGCAGCCCGTCGAGGCCGAAGCTCGCGCTCACCACGCCGATGGAGCCGACCATCGAGGTGCGGTGCGCGTAGATCTCGTCGGCGGCGCACGCCAGCCAGTACCCGCCGGAGGCCGCCACGTCCTCGCAGAACGCCAGCACCGGCACCTTCTTCTCCGCCGACAGCTGGCGGATCCGGTCGGCGACCAGCGCCGACTGGGTCGGCGCCCCGCCCGGCGAGTTGATCGACAGCACCACCGCGGACAGCCGGTCGTGACCGAACGCCCTGCTCAGCGCGGACTCGGTGGTCTGCAGCGAGATGGTGCCGCGGTTCATCGGGCTCGGCGTGGGCGTGATCGTGCCGTGCAACTTGACCACCGCCACCACCGGTCCGCGTTCGGCCCGCTCGGCCAGCTTCGGCGGCAGCTTCGAGGCGAGCTTGCCGGTCAGGACGTCGGTGAACTTCTGCGGTGCGTTGTCGTTCATGCCCCGACGTTACCGGCTCCGCGGCCGCCGGAACCGGTGTTCGCACCGCAGGTGAGGGCCCGGCCGGTGCGGGTCAGCGGCTGGGTTGCGGGGTGGCGCCGGGCGGTGCCGGTTCGTCGAAGGCCGCCACCGGGAGCGGGAGCACGCCGGGCGCGAACTTCGGCACCCGCATGATCACCTTCATGCCCGCGTCCTCCGCGGTCTCCACCACCAGGCCGTAGTCGTCGCCGAACGTCGCCCGCATCCGGTTGTTGATGTTGCCGAGGCCCACGTGCGCGCCGGTGAGGTGCGCGTTCGCCAGTTCCGCGTCCAGCCGGTTCGGATCCATCCCGATGCCGTCGTCGTCCACGCTGATCAGCGCCTCGGAACCGCGGTCCTCGGCGATCACCGACACCGTGCCGCCGCCCGGCTTCGTCGCCAGCCCGTGCCGCACCGCGTTCTCCACCAGCGGTTGCAGCGCCAGGAACGGCACCACCACCGGCAGCACCTCCGGCGCGATCTTGAGCTGCACCTTCAGCCGGTCCGGGCCGAATCGGGCGCGCTCCAGGATCAGGTAGCGGTCGATGTTGCGGATCTCGTCGGCCAGGGTCGTGTAGAGGCCGGTGGAGCGGAACGAGTAGCGGGTGAAGTCGGCGAACTCCATCAGCAGGTCGCGCGCCTGCTCCGGGTCGTTGCGGATCTGCGAGGAGATGGTGTTGAGCGCGTTGTAGATGAAGTGCGGCGAGATCTGCGCCCGCAGCGCCCGCACCTCCGCGTGCGCCAGCTTCTCCTTCGACTCCTGCAGCTCGGCGAGCTCCAGGTGGGTGGAGACGTGGTGCGCCACCTCGCTGGCCGCGCGCAGCAGCCGCTTCCGATCCCCGCCGCTGATGATCACCAGCGCGCCGCGGATCTCCCCGGACACCTCCAGCGGCACCACCACCCCGTACCGCATCAGGCAGGGCCGCTGGTCGCACAGCAGGTCGGTGTGGTCGATGTACTCGCGCTTGCCGTCGCGCAGCGTGACCTCGATCTTGCCGCGGAGGTCCGCGTAGTGGTGGTTCGCGTCGCCGTCCCAGCTCAGCAGCGTCGCGTCCGCGTCCACCACGCCCACCGCCACGCAGGCCAGCAGTTCGCGCAGGTGGGGGGCGGTCTTGTCCGCCGACTCCTGGGTCATGCCCGCGCGCAGGAACGGCGCGGCACCCGTCACGTGGTGCAGCGCCGTCAGCATCGCGTCCTCCACCGAGGTGCTCACCCGGCGCGAACGGCACAGCAGCACGAACATCCCGAGCACGGCTAGGGCGGCGAGCGCGGTCAGCACGGTCCGCTCGGTCAACATCTCCGGCACGCCCACCAGTATTCGTCCCCGGCACTCGGGGAATCAAGAACGCTACGCCGGGTAGCCGGTTCCGGTCGGTGAACGGTGCTCACCGGCTCCGTTCGGACCTGTCGGCTGCGCCGGACGAACCCGACCGGCGGTCATTTCAGCAGCCGCGACATCCGCCGGTCCGCCAGCCGCTTGCCGCCGGTCTGACAAGTCGGGCAGTACTGCAGCGAGCGGTCCGCGAACGACACCTCCCGCACCAGGTCACCGCACACCGGGCAGGGCAGTCCGGTGCGCCCGTGCACCCGCAGCCCGGAGCGCTTCTCCGCCTTCAGCCGCGGCGCGTCCCGGGAGCGGTCGACGGCGTCCTCGAGCACCTCCCGGAGCGCGGCGTGCAACCGCCGCACCCCGTCCTCGCCCAGCTTCCCGGCGGTGGCGAACGGGGACAGCTTCGCGCGGTGCAGCACCTCGTCCGAGTAGGCGTTGCCGACCCCGGCCAGCCGCGACTGGTCGGTGAGCACCGTCTTCACCCGCTCCGAGCGCCCGGCGAGCACCGCGGCGAACTCCTCCTCGGTGATCCCGAGGGCGTCCGAACCGAGCCGCGCGATGCCGGGCACCTCCGCCGGGTCGCGCACGATCCACGCGGCGAGCCGCTTCTGCGTGCCCGCCTCGGTGAGGTCGAAGCCCGGGCCGCCCAGGTGCACCCGCAGCGCGATCGGCCCGCGGCCCGGCTTGGGCGGGGCGGGCGGGAGCGCGTCGGACCAGCGCAGCCAGCCGGCCCGCGCCAGGTGCACCACCAGGTGCAGGCCGTCGCAGTCCAGGTCCAGGTACTTGCCGTGCCGGTCCGCGCCGGTCACGGTCCGGCCGGCCAGCGCGGTGTGCGGCGGGTCGGCGGTCTTGAGCACGCTCATCGAGGCCACGTCGACCCGGGTGACGGCGCGACCGGCGGCGACGTCCCGCAGGTGCCGCGCCAGCGCTTCGACTTCCGGCAGCTCGGGCACCCCACCAGTCTGCCAAGATCCGCGGCCCGGCTCACTCGGTCGGCTGGAGGGAACCGTTCATGTCGGGTTCGGCGTAGAGCTCGATCTGGCGGGCGATCTTCGCCGTCTCCTGGCGGGTGTTGAAGAAGCCGCGCTGCACGCCGACCCAGCGCTCCGGCTGGTGCTCGTCCTCGTCGCCCGGGGTCTCCGCGATGATCGTCCACGGGCGGTGCATCAGCCAGCGGACCGGGAAGAACAGCACCGCCGCGACGAGCAGGAGGATCACCCAGATCGGGACGTAGACGCCTTCGGGGGTCCACAGGATGAAGGTCAGGATCAGCACCGCGAGCACGCCGAACATGAGGATCGCCGGTCCGGCGCCACCGTTGACGTCGTGCTCGAAGTCGTCACCCGCGATCGGGTTCGACCACTCCAGGCTGGAACGCACGTTCCACAGCCTGCCGTCGGATCCCCGCACCACCCGGTTCATCGTCGCCTCCTCGCCCGGCGCCGGGCGTTCTCGGATCGTTCGTCCCAGCCGTGCCCCCGGTTCCGGCGGCAGCGCACCATCACCGAGCGTGCCGATACCGTATCGCGTGCGTCATCGGCCTTGAGGGTGAAACCCGGGGGCACCCGGATCATTGTCGATCACGGACGGCGGCGGGACCAGCCCCGGCCGGTTCGCCGACCGCGGAACCCGCGGTACCGGGGCTACGGTGGGTGCGGCCGCGACGACCGGGAGGACGACATGGATCTCGACCGGGCACGTTCCTTCCTGCGCGAGCACCACCGCGCCGTGCTGGGCACGCTGCGCGCCGACGGCACCCCGCAGCTGGTCCCGGTGCTGGTCGCCGTCGACGACGCGGGGCGCGCGCTCATCAGCACCCGGGACGGCAGCGCGAAGGTGCGCAACCTGCGGCGGGACCCGCGGGCGTGGGTGTGCGTGCTGCCGGACGAGTTCTTCGGCGAGTGGGTCCGGGTCGACGGCTCGGTGGAGGTCGTCGAGCAGCCCGCGGCGCTGCCGCTGCTGGAGGACTACTACCGCCGGGTCGCCGGGGAGCACGAGGACTGGGCGGCGTACCGGCGCGCGATGGTCGAGGAGCACCGCGTGCTGCTGCGGGTCGAGCTCGAACGGGCCGGCCCGAGCGGTGGGTGACCCCCCGGAAACGGGCCGCGAACGATGGGTTATAGTGTTCTCAACAGCGCTTCGAGGGGCGCGAAGATCACTCCGGTGATCGAGTCCTCCGAGATCGTTGATGCGGATGTAGCGCAGCTGGTAGCGCATCACCTTGCCAAGGTGAGGGTCGCGGGTTCGAGTCCCGT
>NZ_JBEYUS010000081.1:0-26214 GCF_040643635.1 Saccharopolyspora sp. NPDC047091 | reverse complement strand
AGCTCGCCTGGGAGGAGACCCGCACCGACCCGCCCGAGGCCTGGCTGTTCGACGCGGAGGCCGCGGTCATCGCGCGCGCCGTGGACAAGCGGCGCCGCGAGTTCACCACCGTGCGGCACTGCGCCCGCACCGCCCTCGCGAAGGCCGGGGTGCCCGCCGCGCCCCTGCTGCCCGGTGAGCGCGGCGCGCCCGGCTGGCCGGACGGGGTGGTCGGCAGCATGACGCACTGCGCCGGCTACCGGGCCGCCGTCGTCGGGCTGCGGGACTCGGTGCTCACCGTCGGCATCGACGCGGAACCGCACGACGCGCTGCCGGACGGGGTGCTCAACGCGGTGACGCTGCCGGCGGAACGGCCGCGGATCGCGGCGCTGTCCACCGCGGACCCCTCGGTGCACTGGGACCGGATCCTGTTCAGCGCCAAGGAATCCGTGTACAAGGCGTGGTTCCCGCTCGCCCGGGAGTGGCTGGGGTTCGAGGACGCCGACCTCACCCTCGACCGGGACGGCACGTTCTCCGCGCGGCTGCTCAAGACCGGGCCCGAGGTGGAGGGCGAACCGCTCAGCTCGTTCACCGGCCGCTGGCTCGCCGACGACGGGCTCATCATCACCGCCATCACCCGCCTGCCGCGCTGATCTCGCGCACCCCACCGCAGGTGAATGACCCATCGGACCACGCAGCGTGGGCGAATGGGCCGTTCACCTGCGACGCGTCGGGTCAGTCGGCGGTGAGCACGAGCCCGCTGGTGGGGACGCCGGTTCCGGCGGTGACCAGCACGTTCGGCACGTCGGTGAGCTGGTTCGCGGCGGTGCCGCGGAGCTGGCGGACCGCTTCGGCGATGCCGTTCATGCCGTGCACGTAGGCCTCGCCGAGCTGACCGCCGTGCGTGTTGACCGGCAGCCGCCCGTCCAGCCCGATGCCGCCGTCGGCGATGAAGTGCCGCGCCTCCCCGCGCCCGCAGAACCCGAGTTCTTCCAGCTGCACCAGCACGAACGGCGTGAAGTGGTCGTAGAGCACCGCCGTCCGCACGTCCTGCGGCCCGAACCCGGCCTGCCCCCACAGCTGGCGGGCGACCAGCCCGAGCTCCGGGAGCGCCGCGAGCTCCTGGCGGTAGTAGCTGGTCATGGTGAACTGGTCCGGCCCGCTGCCCTGCGCCGCCGCGGCCACGACCGCGGGCGGGTGCGGCAGGTCCCGGGCCCGTTCGGCGCTGACCACGACGAGCGCGACGCCGCCGTCGCTCTCCTGGCAGCAGTCCAGCAGGTGCAGCGGTTCGGTGATCCACCGGGACGCCTGGTGCTCGGCGAGGGTGATGGGACGACCGTGGAACCAGGCGTTCGGGTTGGTGGCCGCGTGCGCGCGGTCGACGACGGCGACCCGGCCGAAGTCCTCGCTGGTGGCGCCGTACTCGTGCAGGTAGCGGCGGGCGAACATGGCGACCTGCGCGCCCGGGGTGCCGAGCCCGACGGGGTAGCTCCAGCTGTTGTCCACTCCGGACGAGGTGGGTGCGGCGGCCGCAGCGGCCTGCACTTGTCCGAACCGGTGCCCGGAGCGCTCGTTGAACGCCCGGTAGCACACCACGACATCCGCGACCCCGGCCGAGACGGCGAGCGCGGCCTGCTGCACGGTGGCGCAGGCGGCGCCGCCGCCGTAGTGCACCCGGCTGAAGAACCGCAGCTCCGGCACGCCCAGTTCGCGCGCCACCGCGATCTCGGTGTTCTCATCCATCGTGAACGTCACCAGTCCGTCCACATCGGACGGTTCGAGCCCGGCGTCGGCGATCGCGGCGCGCGCGGCTTCCGCGGCCAGCTGGAGTTCGCTGCGGCCGGAGTCCTTGGAGAACTCGGTGGCGCCGATCCCGGCGATGGCGGTCCGTCCCGCGAAGCTCATGCGTCCCCCTCCGGCAGCGCGACCCGGACGGTGCCGCGCAGGTGTTCGCCGAGTCCGTTGCGCCCCAGCACCTCCACCTCGAACTCGCCGTCGTCCGAGCGGGACAGCACCTGCCCGAACAGCGCCAGCACGTCGTGCGCGTAGCAGGGCGCGCCGAGCCGCACCGCCACCCCGCGCACCAGCGCCTCCGGTCCGGCCCAGTCGGTGACGTAGCGCTGCGCGAGCCCGGTGCTGGTGAGGATGTTGACGAAGATGTCCGCGGATCCCTTGGCCTGCGCCAGGTCCCGGTCGTGGTGCACGTCCTGGAAGTCGCGGGTGGCCAGCGCGCTGCTGACGATGAAGGTGGGCGTCATCGCCACCCGCACCTCCGGCAGCGACTCCCCCACCCGCACCTCGGTGGCGGTCCGGGTTCGTGGCAACGTGGTCATGCGGCACCTCCGGTCGGCCGCCAGAACGGCGTGGTGATCTCACCTTCGGCCCGGTAGTCCACCTGCACCCGCAGGCCGATCTCGACCCGGTCCGGTTCGACGCCGTGCAGCTCGCCGAGCATCCGCACCCCTTCGTCCAGCTCCACCAGCGCGATCACCAGCGGCAGCGCCTTGCCGGGCAGCGGCGGGTGGTGGTGCACCACGTAGCTGTAGACCTCGCCGAGACCGGCGGCGACCAGGTGCGTCGGCGAGGTCGCGCCGCACTCCGGGCACATCGGGCCGGGCGGGTGGCGCAGCAGGCCGCACCCGCCGCAGCGCTGGATGCGCAGCTCGCGGCGGGCGGTGCCCGCCCAGAAGTAGGCGGTGTCCCGGTTGACGGCGGGCAGGATGGCGGGGGCCGGTTCAGGTTCGGCGATCGGTTCGGGCGACTCCTGCTGCGGTGGGCGGAACTTCAGCATCCGGAACATCATCTCGGCGACCGGTTCCGCCCCGGAGTACCAGGTGCTGCGGGTGGTGACGAACCAGCCCTCGCCGAGCGCGGTGCGCTTGGGGCCGACCACCGATTCGAGCCGGGTGGTGACGCCGATCCGCTCGCCGTGGCGCAGGTAGCGGTGGTAGGTCTGCTCGCTGTTCGTCGCCACCACCGAGGTGAAGCCGTGCCCGTCCAGCTCGGTCATCATCGCGTGCAGCGGGTCGTCGGTGTCGAAGTCGGGGCGCAGCCCGGGCATCGTCCACACCTGCGCCATCGCGGGCGGCGCGACGAGTCCACCGTGGACGGACGTGGCGGCCGCGGATTCGTCGGTGTAGACGGGGTTCTCGTCGCCCAGCGCCTCCACCCAGTTGTTGATCATCGGCTGGTTCACCGGGTCCCGAGCGAGCCGCGGCCCCGACTCCCCCGCCGCCCGGATCCGCTCGGCCGCCGCCCGGACCTCCGCATCGACGTCCCGTCCCACCTGCACGTCCATCGCCGTACCCTCCGCTTCACCGGGGAACTCGGGGCAGCCCGAGTCCGGTCGTGGCGATCAGTTCCCGCTGGACCTCGTTGACGCCGCCGCCGAAGGTGAGCACCAGGTTCCGCTTGGCCTGCACGTCCAGCCAGTCCAGCAGCCGCCCGGTGCCGGGGTCGGCGGGGTCGCCGTGCCGGGCCACCACCTCCTCGAACAGCCTGCCCAAGGACTGGATCCGCTCGGAGGTGAGCACCTTCGTCGTCGAGGCGTCCGCCGCCGCCACCGGCCCGCCCGCGGCGACCTGCCAGTTCAGCAGTTCGTTCACCCGGGTGCAGGCGTGCGCGTGCGCCAGGGCGCGGCGCACGTCGGGCAGTTCCACCAGCGGGGTGCCGTCCGGGTCGTGGCGCACCGCAGCCCAGTCCCGGACCCGCGCGGCCATGCCGTCGAGGCGCCCGGCGGGCCCGAGCATGACCCGCTCGTGGTTGAGCTGGGTGGTGATCAGCCGCCAGCCGCGGTCCTGCTCCCCCACCAGCCGCGATGCGGGAACCCGGACGCCGCTGAAGTAGGTGGCGTTGACGTGGTGCGCCCCGTCGCAGGTGATGATCGGCGTCCACGAGTAGCCGGGGTCGGTGGTGTCCGCGATGAGGATCGAGATGCCCCGGTGCTTCGGCGCGTCCGGGTCGGTGCGGCAGGCCAGCCAGATGTGGTCGGCGTCGTGCGCGCCGGTGGTGAAGATCTTCTGCCCGTCCACCACGTAGTCGTCGCCGTCGCGGACCGCGCGGGTGCGCAGCGCGGCCAGGTCGGTGCCCGCGTCCGGTTCGGTGTAGCCGATGGCGAAGTGCAGCTCCCCGGCGAGGATCTTCGGCAGGAAGTGCGCCTTCTGCTCCGGCGTGCCGTGCGCCAGCAGCGTCGGGCCGACGGTCTGCAGGGTGACCGAGGGCAGCTGCACGTCGGCGCGCGCCGCCTCGCTGGCGAAGATGTGCTGGGCCACCGGGCCGAAACCGCGGCCCCCGTACTCCTCCGGCCAGCCGACGCCGAGCCACCCGTCGCGGCCCATCCGCCGCACCACGTCGCGGAACACCGCGCCGTGCCGGTCGGTGCCCATCGCGGCGCGTTCCGCGTCGCTGAGCAGGCCGCCGAAGTACTCGCGCAGTTCGGCGCGCAGCGCCTGCTGCTGCTCGGTGCAGTCGATGAACACGGGTGCTCCTCACCGCGGTGCGAGCCGGTCGGCCAGGGCGTCCACCGCGCGCCCGGGGCCGCCCAGCAGCCTGGTCAGGTCCTTCACCAGCGCGTGGTGCCGGTGCAGCGGGTAGGTGATGTCGAGCCCGATGCCGCCGTGCAGGTGGTGGCAGGTGTGCAGTGCCGCAGGGGCCTGGTCGGTGAGCCACAGGGCGGCGACCGCGAGGTCATCGTCCGCGGGGCGCCGCTCGTCGAGCCGCCAGCACGCGGCGAGCACCGCCAGGTGCAGGGTGCGGGCGGCGATGTGCACGTCGGCGATCTGCCCGGCCACGGCCTGGAACGCCGCGAGCGGCCTGCCGAACTGGGTGCGGGTGCGCACGTGCTCGGTGGTGAGCGCGAGCGCGCCCGCGAGGGCGCCGTCGCCGAGCGCGCAGATCCCGGCCCGCGCGCACCGCAGCAGGTCGGGCAGCGCGTCCGCACCGCCGAGCCGTTCGCCGCGCGCCCGCTCGAAGCGCACCGTCCACGCGGTGCCGCCGGACAGCGGGGTCGGGTCCAGTGCGACGCCGGCCGCGTCGGGCCGCACGAGCGCGACCGCGGTCCCGCCGCCTTCGACGGTGACCGGGACGAGGATCTCGCGGGCCGCGTCGACGGCGAGCACAGCGGTCTTGGTGCCCGTGACGAGCAGGTCCGCGCCGTCCGGCCGCGCCGAGGTACGAGGCGCGGCGGTCAGCGGCGCGGAGGGTTCGCCGAGCGCGGCGGTCAGCACCTGCCCGGACCCGACCTCGGCGAGCAGCCGGTCCTGCTGGTCGCGGGTGCCGTGCCGGGCCACCGGCAGCACGCCGAACGCGGTGGTCGCCAGGGCGGGGACCGGCGCGGCGTGCCTGCCTACTTCGGTGAGCAGCACGGCGGTGGCCAGCGGGCCGAGCCCGGCGCCGCCGAGTCGCTCCGGTACGGCGAGCGCGAGCAGCCCGGCGGCGGCCAGCGCCTTCCAGGTACGAGAACCGGTTTCGGCTTCGCTCCCGCCAGGCGCACCGCGGCTCCGATCGCGTTCGCGGGTGAGGACGTCGTTCGCCAGTTCCCGCAACGATTCATGCGTGTCGTCGAGCGCGAAATCCACATCGGCCCCCCGCGTCGCACAGCCGTACCTTGGATGAAACTTGTTCTAGTTCTAGCCGGAAGAGCGGTCCGTCCGCAAGCGTTCACCCCCGCGGCAGGCCGAGGACCCGCTCGGCCGCGACCGTGCGCAGCACCTGCGTGGTGCCCCCGGCGATGCTCAGGCAGCGGCTGAGCAGGAACTCCCGCGCCGGCCCCGCCGCGGCGCCGTCGGCCGCCGCGCCCTCCGGCCCGAGCAGCTCCAGCGCGGTCTCCGCGACCTGCTGGCGGTGCCGCACCCCGACGAGCTTCTCCACGCTCGCCTGCGCGCCGGGATCGCGTCCTTCCAGGCTCAGCAGCGTCGCCCGCAGCCGCAGCAGCGACACCGACAGGCCTTCCGCCACCCGCGCCCCGACCTGGTCGAGGCGTGGATCGTCGGCCGCGCGCGCCACCGCCAGCAGCGCCTCCACGTCCGCGCCCAGCGCGGAACCGCCGCCCATCGCGACCCGCTCGTTGGACAGGGTGGTGCGCGCCAGCCGCCAGCCCTGGCCGGGCTCGCCCACCACCTGCTCGTCGGGCACGAACACGCCGTCCAGGAACACCTCGTTGAACACCGACTCGCCGGTGATCTCCCGCAAGGGGCGCACGTCGATGCCGTCGGCGGCCATGTCCACCAGGAAGTAGGTGATGCCGCGGTGCTTCGGCGCGTCCGGATCGGTGCGGGCCAGGCAGATCGCCCAGTGCGCCTCGCGGGCCATCGAGGTCCACACCTTCTGCCCGTGCAGCCGCCAGCCGCCCGGCACCCGTTCGGCACGGGTGCGCAGCCCGGCCAGGTCGGACCCGGCCTCGGGTTCGCTGAACAGCTGGCACCAGGTGATCTCGCCGAGCGCGGTGGGCCGCACGAACCGCTCCCGCTGCGCGTCCGTGCCGTGTTCGAGCAGCGTCGGCACCGCCCAGCCACCGATCACCAGATCCGGGCGGACGACTCCGGCGGCACGCAGCTCCTCGTCGATCAGCAGCTGGAGCCCGGGCCCGGCGGCGAGGCCGTGCGGGCGGGGCCAGTGCGGGGCGAGGTACCCGGTGTCGACCAGCCGCGCCCGCAGCGCACCGGCCGGGGTGCGCGCGAGTTCTCCGGCGGTGGCGCGGACTTCCGCGCGCCGCTCCCGCACGTCCGCGGGCAGGTCGCCGCCGACGCCGAGAGTGCGGCGGGCACCGGAGAGGGCGAGTTCGGCGGTGCGCGCCCGCCACCCGCCGCCGCCGAGCCACTGCCGCAGCGCCACCGCGCGCCGCAGGTGCAGGTGCGCGTCGTGCTCCCAGGTGAAGCCGACGCCGCCGAGCACCTGCACGCAGTCCTTCGCGGCGTCCACCGCGGCGTCCAGCGCGACCGCCCCGGCCGCGGCGGCCGCGAGCGGGTGCTGGCCGGAGTCCTCGTCGAGCGCGCGCGCCGCGTCCCAGGCGAGCGCGGCGATCTGCTCGGCGCGGCACAGCATCTCGGCGCACAGGTGCTTGACGGCCTGGAAGCTCCCGATCACCCGGCCGAACTGCTCGCGGGTGCCCGCGTGCGCCACCGCCGCGCGCAGGCACCACCCGGCGACCCCGGAGGCCTCGGCGGCCGCGAGGGTCACCAGCACGTCGCGGACCCGCGCCGTGTCCAGCGCGGGCAGCAGCGCGTCGGGCCCGACCTCGACCGCGGCGAGCTCGATCCGGCCCAGCGAGCGGGAGAAGTCCAGCGCGCGGCGCGGCTCGATCCGGGCGCGGTCCGCGTCGAGCAGGAACCACGCGTCCCGCCCGTCCGGACCGCGCGCGGCGAGCAGCAGGTGCGCCGCGTCCGGTGCGGACGGCACCGGATCGACCACTCCGGACACGAGCAGTCCGCCGCCCGGACCCCCTTCGGCGACCAGCCGTCCGGACCCGGCCGCGACGGCCACCGGAGCCTTCCCCGCGGCCACTTCCGGGAGCACGGCGGGGAGATCTCCACCGCGGCCGAGCAGCACGCCGGCCGCGCAGGTCGAGGAGATCGGCCCGGGCGGCAGCGCTTCGGCCACCGCTTCGAGGGCCGCCGCCAGGTCGGCGACGCCGCCGCCCGCGCCACCGGCGCGTTCCGGCACGGCGATGGCGAACACCCCCAGCTCGGCCAGCTCGGCCCAGGACCGGCCCGGCGCCCACCGGGTGTCGGGTTCCTCGCGGGACCGCACTTCGCCGGTGCCGTCGAGCCGGTCGGCCCACGCCCGGATCGAGTCCCGCACGTCGCGTTGCAAGTCGGTGCTCGCGATCGGCATCGCGCCCTCCCACGCCGAGGAACCATTGGTAGAACACGTTCTACCTGATTCGGGGTGTTCCTGCGTAGGCTCGGCGGGACAGCCGGACCCGAAAGGACTCACGTGACACCGACCGCCGCGACCGACACCCCCAGCCTGCCGCCCGAACTCGCGGCGAAGGCCGAGCGGGCGATCGGCTTCATGCCCGCCGACGAAGGGCTGGCGCTGCACCGCGCCGCCCTCGACTTCCTCGGCACCGGGCTGGCCGTCGAGGTCGGGTCCTACTGCGGGAAGTCGACGATCTACCTGGGCGCGGCGGCCCGCGCCACCGGCGGCCGCATCGTCACCGTCGACCACCACCGCGGTTCCGAGGAGCACCAGCCCGGCTGGGAGTACCACGACCCGGACCTGGTCGACCCGCAGGTCGGCAAGCTCGACACGCTCGGGGTGTTCCGCCGCACGATCGCCGACGCGGGGCTGGAGGACGAGGTGGTCGCGGTCGTCGGCAGCTCCCGCACCACCTCGTCGTTCTGGCGGAGCCCGCTGAACCTGCTGTTCGTCGACGGCGGGCACACCGACGACGCGGCGAACACCGACTTCGAAGGCTGGGCGCCGTGGGTCGTCCCCGGCGGGGCGCTGGTCATCCACGACGTGTTCCCGGACCCGGCCGACGGCGGGCAGGCGCCGTACCGGATCTACCGGCGCGCGATCGACGGCGGGAACTTCCGGGAGGTCCGCCAGGTCGGCTCGCTGCGCGTGCTGGAACGCATCGCGGGCGAAACCGGCACCCTCTGACCCCGCTCCCACACCAGGTGAATGGCCCATCGGACCGGTGAGACCGGTCGAATGGGCCATTCATCTGCTAGTCGGTGACCAGTTCGGAGAGCCGCGCGGGGCAGCCGCAGGCGTCGTCGACCGGGCGCGCGCCCGCGGGCGGGCCCGGGCGGGCGGTGTGGAAGATCGCGGCGCCCGGCGTCGCGCGGCACAGCGCGTCCGCGGCCAGCACCACCGCCGCCCCCGTCCACGTGGTGCGCTCCACCGGCCACCGCTTGCCGTCGGAGTAGACCAGGCCGGTCCAGTACGAACCGTCCTCCTCGCGCAGGTGCTGCATCGCGGCCAGCGCCTGCACCGCCAGCTCCCGCCGCCCCAGCAGCTCCAGGCTCAGCACCAGCTCGCAGGTCTCCGCGCCGGTCACCCACGGGTTGTCGTCCACGCACCGCACGCCGAGCCCGTCGACGAAGAAGTCCGACCAGCGCCGCATGATCCGGTCGTGGCCGGTGGCGTCGCGCAGCGGCCCGCCCAGGACCGGGTAGTACCAGTCCATCGCGTAGCGGTCCTTCGCCGCGAACGCCTCCGGGTGGTGGCGCAGCGCGTGCGCCAGCCGCTCCAGCGCCACCTCCCAGTCCGGCTGCGCGACGCCGAGGTGCTCGGCCAGCGCCAGCGCGCACACCAGGCTGTGGTGGATGCTGGCGCTGCCCGCCAGCAGCGCCTCCCCCGCGACCTCGCCGCCGGTGCCCCGCGCCCAGGCGACCTCGCCGCGGACCTGCTGCAGGCCCAGCACGAAGTCGATCGCCCGCCGCACCACCGGCCACATCCGCTCGGCGAACCCGTCGTCGCCGGTCGTGCTGACGTGGTGCCAGACGCCGACCGCCGGGTAGGCGCAGAAGTTGCTGTCCGACGCGGCGTCCTCCACCGCGCCGTCCCGCACCTGCAGCGGCCACGAACCGTCCGCGCGCTGCGTCGCCCGCAACCACTCGTAGGCGCGTTCCGCCTCGGCGGTCAGCCCGGCCGCCGACAGGGCCATCGCCGACTCCACGTGGTCCCACGGGTCCACGTGCCCGCCGGGGAACCACGGCACCGCGCCGGAGCGCAGCTGCACCGCGGCGATGGACCGCGCGGTCTCCCGCACCTGCGGCGCGGAGATCACCCCGTCGACGGCCGGCAGGTCAGGCACCCACGACCCCCGGCTTGTACAGGTACACCGCCAGGCTCTTGCCGAGCACCGGGTTCAGCGCGGACTCGACGGTCCGGGTCAGCCACGGCTTCTGCATCAGGTCCCACACCAGCAGCTTGTGGTAGAGCTTCGGCAGCGGGTGGTCCCCGTTGTCCACGCCCACCGCGCACTTGAGCCACCAGTACGGCGAGTGCAGCGCGTGCGCGTGGTGGTGGTGCACCTCGCGCAGCCCGGCCTCCCGCAACCGGCCGATCAACTGCTCGCGCCGGTAGATGCGCACGTGCCCGCCCTCGACCTGGTGGTACTCGTCGGACAGCGCCCAGCAGATCCGCTCCGGCCACTGCCGCGGGACCGTCACCACGACCCGGCCGCCGGGACGCACCACGCGCACCAGTTCGCGCATGGCCTTCTCGTCCTCCGGGATGTGCTCCATGATCTCGGAGGCGATGACCTGGTCGAAGTGGTCGTCCGGGAACGGCAGGCCGAGCGCGTCCCCGCTGACCGTCGTCGCCGACGCCCCCTCCGGCACCTCACCGGCGGCGGCCATCGCGCCGAACATCGTCTCCACCTCGGCGAGCGCCTCGGTGTCCTGGTCGAAGGCCACCACGTTCGCGCCCCGCCGCAGGTATTCGAAGGAGTGCCGTCCGGCACCGCACCCGAGGTCCAGCACCCGCTGACCCGCCCGCACGCCGAGCAGGTCGAAATCCACCGTCAGCACCGCTTGCCCACCATTTCCGCCTCCGCTTCGGCATACCGTTCCGCGGTGGCCGCGGCCACCGACGCCCAGCTGTACTCGCGCAGCACCCGCTGCCTGCCGTTCTCGCCCATCCGGCGCCTGCGCTCCGGGTCGTCCAGCAGCGCGCCGAGCGCCCCGGCGAGCGCTTCGGCGTCCCCGGGCGGCACCAGGTCGGCGCACTCCCCGTCGGGTCCGGCGACCTCCGGGATCGCGCCCGCGCGGCTGGCGACCAGCGGGGTGCCGCAGGACATCGCCTCCACCGTGGGCAGCGAGAAGCCCTCGTAGAGGGAGGGCACGCAGGCGATCTCGGCCGAACCGACCAGCTCGGCGAGCTCCTCGTCGCTGATGCCGCTGACGGTGCGGACCGCGCCGGAGATGTCCAGCTCGTCGATCAGCCGCTCGGTCGGCCCGCCCGGCGTCGGCGAGGCGATGAGAACGAGTTCCACCTCGCGCTCGGTGCGCAGCTTCGCCACCGCCTCCAGCAGCGTGCCGACGCCCTTGAGCGGGGTGTCCGCGCTGGCCATCGCGACGATCCGGCCGGGCACCCGCGGGCGCTGCGGCGGCCGGAAAACCTCGTGGTCCACGCCGAGCGGCACCACCCGCAGCCGTCCCGGTTCCACGCCGAAGTCCTCGACGATGTCGCGGGCCGAGGACTCCGAGACGGTGAGCAGCTCGGGGATGCGCCGCGCCACCCGGCCCTGCATCCGCAGGAACCCGTACCAGCGGCGCACGCCGAACCGGCGCCAGCCCTCGGCCGCGGCCAGCTCCAGCCTGCGATCGTGGGTGATCGGGTGGTGCACGGTCGCCACCAGCGGCAACCCGGCGCGGCGCAACCCGAGCAGCCCGTAGCCGAGGCACTGGTTGTCGTGCACCACGTCGAACTCGTCGGCGCGCGCCCGCAGCAGCTTCGCCGCGCGCAGGCTGAACGTGAGCGGTTCCGGGAAGCCCGCCGACCACATGGTGGCGACCTCCAGCACGTCGGTGAGGTCGCGCAGCTCCCGCCAGTGCGGGGTGCGGAACGGGTCGGGTTCCCGGTACAGGTCCAGGCTCGGCACCCGGGTCAGCTCGACGCCCGGGTCCAGGTCCGGGTAGGGCGGACCGGAGAACACCTCGACGCGGTGGCCGAGCGCGACCAGTTCGCGGCTCAGGTTCCGGACGTAGACGCCTTGCCCGCCGCAGTGCGGCTTGCTCCGGTACGACAGCAGCGCTACTCGCACGAATTCACCTCGCAGGGCCGCCGCGGCACGCAACGGGTAGAGTGGAACATGTTCTCATCCAGGCATGCGGCCGGCGCAGCCCCGCCGGGAGGGACGCCGCCCGCGCGGGCGGCGCAGCGAGACCGACGCACGAGAGGACCGACCTCATGAACGCCATGCCGCGACGCGGTGCCGCGAGCAGCGCGGCGAGCCTGCTGGCCGACGACCAGGGCGGTTCGGCGGCGCAGAACGCGCGCCGCAAGCGGATCATCGACGCCACCATCGCCCTCGCCGGGAAGGGCGGCTACGAGGCCGTGCAGATGCGCGCGGTGGCGGAGAAGGCCGACGTGGCGCTGGGAACGCTCTACCGGTACTTCCCGTCGAAGATCCACCTGCTGGTGACCGGCCTGGCCCGCGAGTTCGAGCGTTCGCTGGACCGGCTGGACCGCAGCAAGATCCCCGGCGACACCCCGTACGACCGGGTGCTGCACGTGCTGTCCCGCACGACCCGCACCATGCAGCGCAATCCGCAGCTGACCGAGGCGATGACGCGGGCGTTCATGTTCGCCGACACCTCGGCGGCGACCGAGGTGGACGCCGTCGGCGCGCTGACCGAGTCCCTGTTCAGCGGGGCGATGACCACCGGCGACGAGGAGCCGACCGACGAGCAGCGCGCGATCGCCCGCGTGATCGCGGACGTGTGGCTGTCCAACCTGGTCGCCTGGGTGACCCGCCGCGCCTCGGCCACCGACGTGGCGAACCGGCTGGAGCTCACGGTTCGCCTGCTGCTGCGCTGAATCCGGGCGCGCGCCGTGCCGCCGTCCCATCACGCCTGCCGGTAGCGGTCGACACCGTCCGAAGTGGACCGGTGCAGGCGGCCGCGCTCGACCAGCACGTCCAGGTGCGCCAGGGTCTCGCCGACGGCCAGGATCCGGTTGAACTCGTCCAGCTCGGCGAAGGCCCGCTCCCGGCGCGTCCAGCCGAGCGCGCTCGCGGTCTCGAAACCGGTGGCCGCACCGGCGAGCACCGCGGCCTCCGTCTGGTCGAGGCGGCGCTCGTGGTGGTCGAGGAGTTCGGCGACCCTGGCGTGCGCGCTGCCGGTGACCGGCCCGTGCGCGGGCAGCAGCCGCAGGTCCGGCAGCTCGCCGACCAGCCGCAGCGAGCTCAGGTAGTCGCCGAGCGGCAGCGGGGTGCGGGCGGCCTCCAGGCCGATGGATGGGGTGATGTGCGGCAGCACGTGGTCCCCGGCGAACAGCAGCCCGTTCGCCGCGTCGACGAACACGACGTGCCCGCGGGTGTGGCCGGGGGTCTCCAGCACGCGCAGCGTCCGGGTGCCGACCCGGACCTCGGCGCCGTCCGGCAGCCACTCGTCGGGCTGCTCGTAGTCCTGCTCCGGTCCGCCGCCGTCGCCGACCAGCGCGTCGCGGACCATCGCGGCGAGCTCGTCGGCGCCGGCGCGTTCCAGCTTGCCGAGCTGCCGGTCCGCGGTGCCGTCCAGCAGCGCCTCCAGCGAGGGGCGTTCGCCCGCGCCGAGGGCGATGGTGGCGCCGGTCTCGGCGCGCAGCCGCACCGCGAGGGTGTAGTGGTCGCGGTGCAGGTGGGTGACCAGGAACCGGCGCACGTCGCCGATCCCGCGCCCCAACAGCCCGAGGGCGCTCTCCAGCGCCTCGCGCGCCTCCGGCAGCGCCCACCCGGCGTCGACGAGGGCGAGCCCGTCGCCGTCCTCCAGGGCGTAGACGTTGACCGCGCGCAGACCGTCGCCGGGCATGGGCAGCGGAATCCGGTGCACCCCGGGCGCGACCTCGAACGCACCCGGCTCGATCCACTCGTGCCGCCCGCGCGCCACGTCCACGTCCACCAACCGAACCTCCCGGATCACAACCTCGCCCCTGGCAAGGTAAACGTGAAATGTCCTCAGAAGGTCACGTGCGGTCTAGAACACACCTCCCGGGTGGGGCCCGGAGCGCCGTCCGGCCTGGTTCGACGCCCCGCGGACGGGCGCGCGGACCCATCCGCACCCGGCCGACCAGCGATGGCCCCACCGAGCAGGAATCCTGACATCGGATCGGTGATCCCCGCCACGTGGCCCCGGCCGCGTCAACCGCCGAGCCGTTCGAGGACGGTGACGTTCGCGGTCCCGCCGCCCTCGCACATCGTCTGCAGGCCGTAGCGCCCACCGGTGCGCTCCAGCTCGCCCAGCAGGGTCGCCATCAGCTTCGTCCCCGTCGCGCCCAGCGGATGCCCCAGCGCGATCGCGCCGCCGTTCGGGTTGACCTTCGCCGGATCCACGTCGATCTCCCGCTGCCAGGCCAGCACCACGCTCGCGAACGCCTCGTTGATCTCCACCACGTCCAGGTCGGCAGCGGACAGCCCCGCCCGGCGCAGCGCGTGCCGGGTCGCCTCGATCGGCGCGGACAGCATCAGCACCGGATCGTCGCCGCGAACGCTCAGGTGGTGGATCCGGGCCCGCGGGCGCCAGCCGTGCGCGGCCACCGCCCGTTCCGAGGCGACCAGCAGCGCCGAGGCGCCGTCGGAGAGCTGGCTGGACACCCCGGCGGTGAGCAGCCCGTCCGGCCGCAGCGGCGCGAGCGCGGCCAGCTTCTCCGGCCCGGTGTCCCGGCGCGGCCCCTCGTCCCGCTCGACCCCGGCGACCGGCACCAGCTCGGCGTCGAAGCGGCCCTCGTCGATCGCGGTGATCGCCCGCCGGTGGCTGCGCAGCGCGAACTCCTCCATCTCCTCCCGCGTGACGCCCCAGCGGCGCGCGATGAGCTCGGCGCCCCGGAACTGGGTCACCTCGGCGTCGCCGTAGCGCCGCTGCCAGCCGTGCGAGCCCGAATCCGGCCCGTAGGCCACCGGGAAGTCCAGCCCCTCCGCGGCGCGCAGCGCGCTGCCGATCGGGATGGCGCTCATGTTCGCCACCCCGCCCGCCACCACCACGTCCGCGGTGCCGCTGAGCACGGCCTGCGCGGCGAAGTGCACCGCCTGCTGCGAGGAACCGCACTGCCGGTCGATCGTCACGCCCGGCACGTGCTCCGGGAAGCCCGCGGCGAGCCAGCCGGTGCGGGCGATGTTGCCCGCCTGCGCGCCGACCGCGTCCACGCAGCCCCACAGCACGTCGTCCACCTCGCCGGGATCGGCACCGGTGCGCCGCACCAGCGCCTGCAGCACGTGCGCGGACAGGTCCGCCGGGTGCACCCCGCTGAGCCCGCCGCCGCGCTTGCCCACCGGGGTCCGCAGCGCGTCGACGATGTACGCCTCGGTCATGTCGCTCCCGTCGTTCCGGCCCTGTTCGGATTCACGCCCCGTACACCGGTTCCGGTGCGGGGTCGCGGCGCAGCAGGTCGTGCACCACCGCGCCGAGTTCCGCCGGATCGCGACGCCGGCCCGCGTCGTCGCCCGCGCCGTGGCGCCAGCCGGTCATCAGCCGCACCTCGCCGCCCTGCACCTCGAAGACGCGGCCGGTGACGGCGGCCGATTCGGCGCTGCCGAGCCACACCACCAGCGGGGAGACGTTCTCCGGCGCCATCGCGTCGAAGCCGTCCCCGTCCGGGCGGGCCATGTCGGCGGCGAACACCTGCTCGGTCATCCGGGTGCGCGCCGCCGGGGCGATCGCGTTCGCGGTGACGCCGTAGCGGCCGAGCTCGGCGGCCGCGTTCACCGTCAGCGCGGCGATGCCCGCCTTCGCCGCCGCGTAGTTGCCCTGCCCGACGCTGCCGAGCAGGCCCGCGCCGGAGCAGGTGTTCACGATCCGCGCGTCCACCCGCTCCCCCGCCTTCGCCCGGTCCCGCCAGTGCGCGGCGGCGTGCCGCACCGTCGCGGCGTGGCCCTTGAGGTGGACGCGCAGCACCTCGTCCCACTCCTGTTCGGCGAGGTTCACCAGCATCCGGTCCCGCACGAAGCCCGCGTTGTTCACCAGCACGTCCAGCCGCCCGAAGGTCTCCACCGCGCGCCCCACCAGCCGCTCGGCCTGCGCCCAGTCGGCCACGTCGGACCCGTCGGCGACGGCCTCACCTCCGGCGTCCCGGATCTCCGCGACGACCGCGTCGGCGGCCGCCGCGTCCCCACCGGCGCCGTCGAGCCCGACGCCGATGTCGTTGACCACCACCGACGCGCCCTGGCGGGCGAACTCCAGCGCGTGGGCGCGGCCGAGGCCGCGGGCCGCGCCGGTCACCACGACCACCCTGCCCGCGCAGATTCCCGTCACGGCCACCTCCTGCTCGTCGTCGGGCGCCGATCAGCCCGGCGCCTGGAACCGCTCGGCCGGCCGCGCCAGGTTCGGGTGCGGCTCACCGCCGCCGTGCACGGACAGCACGTCCCCGGTCAGGTAGCCCGCCAGCGGTGAGGCGAGGAACGCGCACAACGCGCCGACCTCCTCCGGTTCCGCCGGGCGGCCCAGCGGAATCCCCTCCGCGAAGCCGGAATCCCGCGCCGTGGCGCCGAAGTGCTCGGCGAAGTTCTCGGTGCTCGCCACCCCGACCGCGACCGCGTTCACCCGCACCGCGGGCGCGAACTCCAGCGCGAGCGTGCGGGTCAGGTTCTCCAGCCCGGCCTTCGCGGCCGCGTAAGCGGCGATGGTGGGCGCGGGCCGCCGCGCCGCCACGCTGCTGATCATGGTGATGGAGCCGCCGGTCTCCCGCAGCACCGGCCACGCCCGCTGGCTGACCAGCAGCGGTGCCAGCAGGTTCAGCTCGACGACCTTCGCGTGGAACCGCGGCGAGGCGGTGGCGGTGTCCGCGGGCGGTGCGCCACCGGCGTTGTTCACCACCGCGTCGAGCCTGCCCTCCGCGCGCACGATCGCCGCGATCAGCTCGTCCACCTGGTCCGGATCGCGCACGTCGGCCGTCCGGAACTCGGCCGCCGGCGGCACCTCCGGCGGGTTCCGGGAGCACACCCACACCCGCGCGCCCGCGCGCCGCAGCACCGCCGCGATGCCCGCGCCGATACCGCGCGTCCCGCCGGTCACCAGCGCGACCCTGCCGGACAGGTCGATCTCGACGCCCATGACACCCCTCCGGAATTCGTTGCGGCTGCGGGGAAATCCGGTGCCGCGCCGCCTCTGGCGGGAACTTCGCGGCGGTTGCTACCGTATCAGGATCAACCTAACAAGTGCTAGGTTCGGTGATGCCATGACAGTCCGAATCCACCGCCACGACAACGGAATCGCGGTGCTGACCGTCGACCACCCACCGGTGAACGCGCTCCCCGCGCGCGGCTGGTTCGAACTCGCCGCCGCCGTCCGCGGGCAAGGCGCCGATCCCGACGTCCGGGTGCTCGTGCTGCGGGCCGAGGGCCGCGGGTTCAACGCGGGCGTGGACATCAAAGAACTCGCCGCCGATCCCGGGCACGACAAGCTGATCGAGGTCAACCGCGGCTGCTACGAGGCCTTCCGCGAGGTCTACGAATGCCCGGTGCCGGTGCTCAGCGCGGTGCACGGGTTCTGCCTGGGCGGCGGCATCGGGCTGGTCGGGAACTCGGACGTGGTGCTGGCGAGCGAGGACGCCTACTTCGGGCTGCCGGAGGTGGACCGGGGCGCGCTCGGCGCCGCCACCCACCTGTCCCGGCTGGTGCCGCCGCACTTCGCGCGCGCCATGTTCTACACCGGGCGCACCGTCTCGGCCCGGCGGCTCGCGGACTTCGGCTCGGTGTGGGACGTCGTCGAACCGGCCCGGCTGCACGCGGCGGCGCTGGAGCTCGCGGGTGAGATCGCGGCGAAGGACCCGCTGGTCATCCGCAAGGCCAAGGAATCGCTCAACGGCATCGACCCGGTCGACGTGCACCGCAGCTACCGGTTCGAGCAGGGCTTCACCTTCGAGCTCAACCTCAGCGGGGTGTCCGACCGGGCGCGGGCGGAGTTCGTGCACGGCGACTCCGAGCGGGGACGGTGAGGGCGGTGCGGGACAAGCTGGTGAGCCCCGACGAGATAGCGGGGCGCCTGCGCAGCGGGATGACCATCGGCATCGGCGGCTGGGGTTCCCGGCGCAAGCCGATGGCGCTGGTGCGGGCGATCCTGCGCACCGAGGTGCGCGATCTGACGCTGGTCTCCTTCGGCGGCCCGGACGTCGGCCTGCTGGCCGCGGCGGGCAGGCTGCGGAAGGTGGTGCACGGGTTCGTGTCGCTGGATTCGATCCCGCTGGACCCGCACTTCCGGGCGGCGCGCCAGCGCGGAGAACCGGCGGTCGCCGAGTACGACGAGGGCATGGTGCTGGCGGGCCTGCGCGCCGCGGCGGCGCGGCTGCCGTTCTTGCCGACCCGCGCCGGGCTCGGCTCCGACGTGCCCGCGCTCAACCCGGAGCTGCGCACGGTGCGCTCCCCCTACCCGGACGGCGAGGAGCTGCTGGCGATGCCCGCGCTGCGGCTGGACGCGGCGCTGGTGCACCTCAACCGCGCCGACCGGCACGGCAACGCCCAGTACCTCGGGCCCGACCCGTACTTCGACGACCTGATGTGCGCCGCCGCCGACCACGGCTACCTCAGCTGCGAACGGGTGGTGCCGACCGGGGAACTGCTGCGGGCCGGGCCGGTGCAGTCGCTGCTGCTGGACCGCACCCACGTGGACGCGGTCGCGGAGACCCCGCGTGGCGCGCACTTCACCTCGTGCGCCCCGGACTACGAGCGGGACGAGGCGTTCCAGCGCCGCTACGCCGCGGCGGCCGCCGACGAGGCGAGCTGGCGGGCGTTCCACGACGAGTTCCTCGCCGGGGACGAACGGTCCTACCAGGCCGCGGTGGACGCGGCGCGGGAGGTGGACGGGTGATGGACGCGACCAGGGCGGAGGTGTGCGCCGTGGCCTGCGCCGACAGCTGGCGCGACGCCGGGGAGGTGCTGGCCTCCCCGTTCGGGCTGATCCCCGCGCTCGGCGCCCGGCTGGCCCGGCTGACCACGGCCCCGGACCTGCTGCTCACCGACGGGGAGGCGGTGCTGCTGGCCGAACCGCCCCCGCTGGGCCGCGAGTCCGAGGCGGCCACCGCCGAGGGCTGGATGCCGTACCGGCGGGTCCTCGACCTGCTCGCGGGCGGGCGCAGGCGGGTGATGATGGGCGCCACCCAGCTCGACCGGCACGGCAACCAGAACATCTCCCGCATCGGGCCGTGGGAGCGGCCGAAGGTGCAGTTGATCGGGGTGCGCGGGGCGCCGGGCAACAGCGTCAACCACGTCACGAACTACTGGGTGCCGAAGCACGGCGAGCGCACCTTCGTGGAACGCGTCGACCTGGTCTGCGGCGTCGGGCACGACCGGGCCACCGGTGCCGCCGGTCGGTTCCACGACGTGCGGGTGGTGGTCACCGACCTGGCGGTGCTCGACTTCGCCGGGCCGGACCGGACGATGCGGCTGCGCTCGGTGCACCCGGGCACGACCGTGCGCGAAGTGCAGGAGCGCACCGGCTTCGAGCTGGACACCTCCGCGGTCGCCGAGACCCGGGTGCCCACGGGCGAGGAGCTGGAGCTGATCCGCGGCAGGCTGGACCCGGACGGGCTGCGGCACCGGGAGGTGCCCGCGTGAGCGCGCCGCGGCTGGACACCGCGCTGTGCCGGTTGACCGGGGTGCGCCATCCGATCGTGCAGACCGGGATGGGCTGGGTCGCCGGGCCGCGGCTCGTGTCGGCCACCGCGGAGGCGGGGGCGCTCGGCATCCTCGCCTCCGCCACCATGAGCCACGAGCGGCTGGCCGCCGCGATCCGGGAGGTCCGGGAGCGCACCGACCGGCCGTTCGGGGTGAACCTGCGCGCCGACGCCGCCGACGCCGAACAACGGGTGGACCTGCTCATCCGCGAACGGGTGCCGGTCGCCTCGTTCGCGCTGCTGCCCGCCGAACGGCTCGTCGGCAGGCTCAAGGACGCGGGCGTCGTGGTGATCCCGTCCGTCGGGGCGCGCAGGCACGCCGAGAAGGTCGCCGCGTGGGGCGCGGACGCGGTGCTGGTGCAGGGCGGCGAAGGCGGCGGCCACACCGGGCCGGTCGCCACCACCGTGCTGCTGCCGCAGGTGCTGGACGCGGTGGACCTGCCGGTGATCGCCGCGGGCGGGTTCTTCGACGGCCGCGGGCTCGCCGCCGCGCTCTGCTACGGCGCGGCCGGGATCGGGATGGGCACCCGGTTCCTGCTCACCAGCGACAGCCCGGTGCCGGACGAGGTGAAGCGGCGCTACCTCGCCGCGGGCGCGCACGAGGCGCTGGTGACCGAGCGGGTGGACGGGATGCCGCACCGGATGCTGCGCAGCGCGCTCACCGACACCGCCGAATCCCGGTGGCGGCGGCTGCCCGGCGCGCTGCGGCGGGCGGCGGCGTTCAAGGCCGGCAGCGGGCTGACCTGGCGCGCGGTGCTCGCCGAAGGCCGGTCGATGCGGCGCCGCCGCGAGATGCCGTGGAGCGCGGTGCTGCTGGCCGCCAACACGCCCGCGCTGATCGAGGCGGGCCTGGTGCGCGGCGACACCGAGGCCGGCGTGCTGCCCGCCGGGCAGGTGGTGGGCGCGCTCGACGAGCTGCCCGGTTGCGCGGACCTGGTGGCGCGGATCGTCGCGGACGCCGCCCGCGTGCTCGGCGAGACCGCCGCGAGGGTCAGCCCCGCTGCGCCATGATCCCCTCGCACAGCAGCGCCACGTGCTGGTCGGCGATGACCTGCGCGTTGAGCCTGCCGCGCGGGTTGTACCAGTGCACGGTGGTCCACACCGTGTCCCGGATGAACCGGTAGGCGATCTTGACGTGCAGGTCGTCGCGGAACACGCCGTCCTGCTGCCCCTGCTGCAGCACCTTGGTCCAGGTGCGCTCGAAGTCGTTGCCCGCGCGGCGCAGGTAGGCGAAGCGGTCGAACTGCGCCAGGTACATGGCCTCGTTCTGGTAGATCGTCACCGCCGAGCGGTACCGGTCCATGGCCTGGAACGAGCGGCGCACCAGCTCGGTGATGGTGGCGCGCGGGTCGAGGTCCTCGCGCAGCACCTCGGCGTAGAGCTCCTGCTGGTAGCCGAGGAACTCGCGCAGGATCTCGTCGACCATCGACTCCTTGGAGTCGAAGTGGTGGTAGAGGCTGCCGGACAGGATGCCCGCGGCGTCGGCGATCTCGCGGACGGTGGTGACCACGAATCCCCGTCGGGCGAACAGTTCCGCGGCGATCGCGAGCAGTTCCGCCCGCCGCCGCGAGCCGGTCGCCTCCACGGCCGTCCCGGCCGAGCGCTTGCTTCCCACCATGCCGCCATCCTCTCACCACGCCGAGGTCGATGGCCCATTCACCCGTTCTGCTCGGTCGAATGGGCCACTCACCTGCGGTGCTCGCTCGCCGGGACTCAGGGGTGCTGGCTGCTGACCGAGAGGACTTCCCCGGTCAGGTAGGTGGCGTAGTCGGAGGCGAGGAACACGATGGTGTTCGCGACCTCCCAGGGCTCGGCGGACCGGCCGAACGCCTCGCGGGATTCGAGCTCCGCGAGCAGTGGCGCGGAGGTCACCTTCGCCAGGTGCGGGTGCAGCACCAGGCTCGGCGCCACCGCGTTCACCCGGATCCCGTGCTCGGCGGCGTCGAGGGCGGCGCACCGGGTCAACGCCATCACCCCGGCCTTCGCGGCCGCGTAGTGCGCCTGCCCGGCCTGCGCGCGCCAGCCGACCACCGAGGCGTTGTTCACCACCGCTCCTCCGCCGCCGGCGTCCCGGAAGTGCCGGATCGCGGCGCGGGTGCAGCGGAACGTGCCGTTGAGGGTGACGTCGAGGACGCCGTCCCACTGCTCGTCGGTCATGTCCTGGATCGCGGCCGTGCCGCCGAGCCCGGCGTTGTTGACGACCACGTCGAGCCGCCCGAACTCATTGGTGGCGGCGTCGAACAGGTGCCGCACCTGCTGCTCGTCGGTGACGTCGCACGGCACCGCGAGCACCTCCGCGCCGGGCAGCGCGGCGAGTTCCGCCCGGGTGTCCTCCAGCCGCCGCTCGTGCCGGTCGCTGAGCACGACGCGGGCGCCTTCGCGCAGCATCCGGCGCGCGGTGGCCGCGCCGATCCCGGTGCCCGCGGCCGCGGTGACGAGCGCGGTCCGGCCGGTCAGCAGCGCGTGCGGCGCGGGTTCGGCGGGAGCGGTCACGGCCGGGCCTCCTTCGGCAGGCCGAGCACCCGCTCGGCGATGATGGTGCGCTGGATCTCGTTGGAGCCGCCGTAGATGGTGTCGGCGCGGGAGAACAGGAACAGCCGCTGCCGCTCGTCGAGCTCGTACGGCGCGCCGGCCGCGACCAGCCCGGCTGCTCCGGCGACCTCCATCGCGAGTTCGCCGAGGCCGCGGTGGAAGGTGGCCCAGTACAGCTTCGCGGTGGAGGCCTCCGGTCCCGCGGTGCCCTCGGCGACGCCGGTCAGGGTGCGCAGCGCGTGGAACCGCATCACTTCCAGCCCGATCCACGCCCTGCTGATCGCGTCCCGCAGCACGGGGTCGTCCATCGCCCCGTTGCGGCGGGCGAGGGCGGTGATGCGTTCCAGTTCGCGCCGGAACACCACCTGCTGGTCGATGGTGCCGACGCCGCGTTCGAAGCCGAGGGTGCCCATCGCGACCCGCCAGCCCGCGCCGGCCTCGCCGACGAGGTGGGAGGCGTCGGTGCGGGCGCCGTCGAAGAACACCTCGTTGAACTCGGAGGTGCCGGTGAGCTGGACGATGGGCCGCACCTCGACGCCGTGCTGCCGCATCGGCACCAGCAGGCAGGACAGCCCGCGGTGGCGCTGCCCCGGCGGTCCGGTGCGGGCGAGCAGGAAGCACCAGTCCGCCTGGTGCGCCAGCGAGGTCCACGTCTTCTGCCCGTCGATCACCCAGTCCGGCCCGTCGCGGCGCGCCCGGGTGGACACGTTCGCCAGGTCCGAGCCCGCGGACGGTTCCGAGTAGCCCTGGCACCACAGCTCCCGGACCGCGACGATCTCCGGCAGGAACCGGCGCCGCTGCTCCGCGCTGCCGAAGGCGATGAGCGTGGGGCCGAGCAGCTCCTCGCCGACGTGGCCGACGCGCACCGGTGCCTCGGCCCGCGCGTACTCCTCGTGGAAGATCACCTGCTGCGCGGTGGAGGCACCGCGGCCCCCGTGCTCCACCGGCCAGCCCAGGCAGGTCCAGCCGCCCGCCGCGAGCAGCCGGTCCCAGGCGAGCCGCACCTCGAACGCCTCGTGCTCGCGCCCCGGCCCGCCCAGCCCGCGGGCGTCGGCGAACTCGCCGGTGAGGTGGTCGCCGAGCCAGTCGCGGACCTCGCGGCGGAACGCCGCTTCGGCCGGGCTGTCGGTGAGATCCATCCGGGCACCGCCTTCCACCTCGCGGTTCGGATTCTCCAGCAGTGCAGCCGAAAATCAACCCCTACCAAGCACTTGCTAGTGTCGGTTAGCCTCGGGTGGCCGGGCGACTCCCGCGACGAGGAGCAGACGATGGCCGACGACGAACCGGTGGTGCGCTACGAGCGGGTCGAGCGGACCGCCGTGGTGACGATGAACCGGCCGCGGTACCGCAACGCGCAGAACTCCGCGATGACCTACGCGCTCGACGACGCCTTCTACCGGGCCTGCGCCGACGACGAGGTCGCGACGATCGTGCTGGCCGGGGCGGGCGAGCACTTCTCGGCGGGCCACGACATCGGCTCGCCCGGCCGGGACGCGGACGTGGACTTCGAGCGCCGCGCCGGGCTGTGGTGGGGCCACGTCGGCAAGTCCGGCGGCGAGTCCCGCTTCGCCCGCGAGCAGGAGGTGTACCTGGGCATGTGCCGCCGCTGGCGGGAGATGCCGAAACCGGTGATCGCGAGCGTGCAGGGCGCGTGCGTGGCGGGCGGGCTGATGCTGGCGTGGGTGTGCGACCTGGTCGTGGCAGCCGAGGACGCGTTCTTCGCCGATCCGGTGGTGCGGATGGGGATTCCGGGCGTCGAGTACTTCGTGCACCCGTGGGTGCTGGGGCCGCGGGTCGCGAAGGAACTGCTGTTCACCGGCAGGAAGCTGAGCGCGCGGCGGGCGCACGAGATCGGCATGGTCACCGAGGTGGTGCCGCCCGACCGGCTCGCCGAGACCTCGCTGGCGCTGGCCGCGGAGGTCGCGGCGATGCCCCGGTTCGGGCTGGCGCTGGCGAAGAAGGCCGTCAACCAGGCCGAGGACCTGATGGGCAGGCACAGCGGACTCGACTCGGCGTTCGGGCTGCACCACCTGGCGCACGCGCACAACGCCGAGGTCGGCGGCGACTCGCTCGCCGGGATGGACGCGAAGGGCATGAAACGGGCCGCCGACGACGGCCCGACTCGCTGAACCGGAGGCCGCCGTGGACCTGAGCTTCTCCGCCGAGGACCTGGCGTTCCGCGACGAGGTGCGGGCGTGGCTCGCGGCCCACCTGCCGCCGGAACCGCTGCCGTCGCTGGAGACCGCGCCCGGGTTCGCCGCGCACCGCGCGTGGGAACGCGTCCTGCACGAAGCCCGGCTGTCGGTGGTGTCCTGGCCGGTGGAGTTCGGCGGCCGGGACGCGTCCCTGGTGCGGTGGCTGCTGTTCGAGGAGGAGTACCACGCGGCCGGGGCGCCGGGCCGGGTCGGGCAGAACGGCATCTTCTTGCTGGCGCCGACGATGTTCGAGCACGGCACGCCGCGGCAGCGGGAGCGCTACCTGCCGCCGATGGCGTCCGGGGCGGAGATCTGGGCGCAGGCCTGGTCGGAACCGGAGGCGGGCAGCGACCTCGCCGGGATCCGCAGCCGCGCCCACCGGGTGCCGGGCGGCTGGCGGCTGTCCGGGCAGAAGACGTGGAGCTCGCGGGCCGCCTTCGCCGACCGCGCGTTCGGGCTGTTCCGCACCGATCCGGACGCGCAGCGGCATCGCGGGCTCACCTACTTCCTGTTCCCGCTGGACGCCGAAGGCGTGGTGGTGCGCCCGATCCCCCGGCTGGACGGGAAACCGGCGTTCGCGGAGATCTTCCTGGACGAGGTGTTCGTGCCGGACGAGGACGTGCTCGGCGGCGTCGGCGAGGGCTGGCGGGTCGCGATGAGCACCGCGAGCAGCGAACGCGGCCTGTCGCTGCGCAGCCCCGGCCGGTTCCTGGCGGCGGCGCGCCGGCTGGTGCGGGCCTGGCGGGCGCGCGACGCGGACCCGGAGGTGCGGGATGGGGTGGTGGACGCGTGGGTCGGCGCGCAGGCCTACCGGCTGGCGACCTTCGAGACGGTGACGGAGGTGCTCGACGGGGCGCGGATCGGCGCGGAGGCGAGCCGCAGCAAGCTGTTCTGGTCCGAACTGGACATCGCGCTGCACGAGACGGCGCTGGAGCTGCTCGGCCCGGACGGCGAGCTGGCCGCCGACTCCCCGGGCGCGCCGGACGGCGGGTCGTGGGCGGAGGGCCACCTGTTCGCGCTGGCCGGGCCGATCTACGCGGGCACCAACGAGATCCAGCGCAACGTCGTCGCCGAGCGGCTGCTCGGCCTGCCCCGGGAGCCGCGATGAGGTTCACCCGCACCACCGCCCAGCAGGACATGGCCGAGTCGCTGCGCGCGCTGCTGACCGGCGCGGACGGGCCCGCGGTGGCGCGCGCCTGGGCGGGCGGGGACGCGGCGCCGTGGTGGGGCTGCTGGGAGCGGCTCGGCGAGGTGGGGGTGTGCGGCGTCGCGGTGCCCGGCGAGCTCGGCGGGCTCGGGCTGGGCGCGGTGGAGACCGCGGTGTGCCTGGAAGAACTCGGCTACGCGGGACTGCCCGGTCCGGTCGTGGAGACCGTGGCGGTCGCGCCCGCGCTGCTGGCGGGCAGCGACGATCAGCACCGGCTGCCGGAACTCGCCGTCGGCCGGGCGGTGTTCGCGGTCGCCTTCGACGAGGTGGTGCCGCGCGCGCTGGACGCCGACGTGGCCGCGGCCGCGTACCGCTGCGCCGGGCCGCAGGTGTTCCGGGCGGAGCCCGTCGGTGCGCCGGAGCGGTCGATCGACCCGGCGCGGCGGCTCTGCGCGCTCGGTTCCGCGGGCACCGCGGTGGCCGGGGCGCACCCGGCGGCGGCGTTCGACGCCGGGGTGCTGGCGTGCGCGGCGCAGCTGCTCGGCATCGGGCGGCGACTGCTGGACGACTCGGTGCGGCACGTGCGGGACCGGCACCAGTTCGGCAGGCCGGTGGGGAGCTTCCAGGCGGTCAAGCACCGGCTGGCGGACGTGGCGCTGCGGCTGGAGTTCGCGCGGCCGCTGCTGCACGGGGCGTGCCTGTCGCGGGACGCGGGCACACCGCTCGCACCGCGCGACGCGTCGGCGGCGAAGCTCGCGGCGGCCGAGGCCGCGCACCTGGCCGCGCGCACCGCGTTGCAGGTGCACGGCGCGATCGGCTACACCGCCGAACATCCGCTGCACCTCTGGTCGCTGAAGGCCACCGCGCTGCGCGGTGCCTGGGGCGGCCCGTCCTGGCACCGGCGACGCATCGCGGACGCCCTCGCCACCGGGAACACCACGAACATCGGAACCTGACACCCCATCCACGAACCCGGGTGCCGGGCCAGATCGTTCTCCTGTCAGCGGCGCAGCCGCTGAGCTGACGACCACGTACGCCACCGGCACCGCGGCGGGTTCTCAGCTGTTCCCTCGCGAGGACAGCGATTTCTCCTGTGGCGGAGCCACC
>NZ_JBEYUS010000080.1:0-26440 GCF_040643635.1 Saccharopolyspora sp. NPDC047091 | reverse complement strand
AACACGCCGAAGCCCGCGAGCAGAGCCTCCGGGACAGCCTCACCGCCAGCTACAACCGCCGGTACCTCGACGAACGCCTCGCCGACCTGCTGGCCGTGGACGGGCCCGGCGGGCTGGCCGTCGGCCTCGTCGACCTGGACTGGTTCAAGCAGGTCAACGACACCTACGGGCACCTGCTGGGGGATCGGGTGCTGCAGCGCGTCGTGGACCTGCTGCAGGAGGCGCTGCCGTCGGGCTCGTTCTGCGCGCGCTACGGCGGCGAGGAGTTCGTGCTCGTGCTGCCGTCCATCGACGCGGCCCGCGCGGTCGCCGTGTGCGAGGCGGCCCGCATCCGCATCGAGCGGTTCCCCTGGACGCAGCTGGCGCCGGGGCTGCGCGTCACCGTGAGCATCGGGATGGCGCACGAACCGGACACCGGCCAGCACGCCTCGCCGTCCGCGACCGCCGAGCAGCAGCTCATCGGCGCGGACGCCCTGCTGTACGCGGCCAAGCAATCAGGCCGCAACGCGGTGGCCTACCGTTCGGCGAGCGAGGTCCACATCGCGGGCCTGGGCGCGGAGCGGCGCACCGGGGCTCGACTGCTCGGCTACTGAGAGCGATCTCGCCGGAACCGATGGTACCTACTCAGGGTGTATGCGCCGGTCAAGCGGCGTAACACAGTTGGGCGATCTGGCGCACGATCTCAGCGAATCGTGCACTGATTGTGAAGAAATTGTCGCCCACTATCGTCAGTTCGGGCGATCAGCCGTACTATCTCGGGAGCGTTAAGCGATAGGACTTCGGGGAGTCGACCGCTGACGCCCATACCGAACGACGACACCATCGATTGCGACGGTGGGGAGGGAACACGGGTGCCGCAGGACCCCCGGCATGGCCAGCACGGGCACCACAGTCCCCACCAAGACGGGGGCCCGGACGAGGACAACGCCCCCGAACAGCAGTCCGGGCGGCGCCGACGCGCGTTAGGCGACGACGGCACCGGCGGCACGCGGGTGTTCGATCTGCTGTCCAAGCACGGCAAGGCTCCCGGCGCGGGCACCGGCTCGCACCGCCGCGCCGCCGAACCCGAGAACCCCGACAGCGGCGGCGGACGCCGGTCGCGCGCGGCGCAGCCGCAGCAGCCCGCGCAGCCGCCCGTGGCGCAACCTCCCGCCGCGCAGCAGAGCGGTTCGCACCAGACCCCCCAGTCCGCGCAGGCACCGTCCCGCGGCCGCCCCACCCGCGGCGGCCCGCCGCCCGAACGGCGCTCCGACTGGACGCCGCCCGAATCGGCCTCGCGGCCGCCCACCGGGCGCACCCGTCCCGCCGCGCCGAGCCGTCCCGCCGGGGACGGCAGGCACTCCGAGCCGCACGGCCAGCAACCCGCCGCCCCGCCGAACCGGCAGGCGCCGCAGCGCCCGCAGCCGCAGCAGCCCCCGGCCGCGCAACAGCCGCCCGCGACCCAGCAACCCCCGGCCAACCAGCAGCCCGCCGCGCAGCAGCCGCCCGCCTCGGACGCGCAAGCCGCCGAGTGGTCGGCACCCCCGCGCCCGCCGCAGGGCCCCGCCGCCCGGCGCGGCCGCGGCCAGCAACCGCCCGCACCGCAGGAACCGCGCACCGGCGGCCACCGCTCCGCCGAACCGCCCGCCGACGCGCAGCCCCCGGGCCGCCCCGGGCATCCGCAGACCGGCAGGCAGCCCGCCCCCGGGCGCCCGCGGCCGCAGGACGCGCCGCGACGTCGCCGCCCCGACCCGCAGCAGGCCGCTGCCGGTGCGCTGGGCGCCACCCCGGACGCGGAAGCCACCCACATCGCCAAGGCGCTCTCCGGCGAACCCACCGCCGAACCCGAGGCGCCGCGCAGGCGACGCGAAGCCCCGCCCGCCGACGCGCAGCCACCGGCTCGCCCCGGCCGACCGGGACGGCCCGGCCGCCCCGCACCCGCGGCCACGCCTGCCGCCGAGGACCCCGAGGCGACCGCCGTAGTGCCCGCGGTGCCCGCCGAACCGGCGAACCCGCCCGCCGAGGCCACCAAGATCACCCGCGTCCCGGAGCGCCCGGCGCGCAGCGACGCCGCCGCCGACGAGACCGCGATCGTCGCGCCCGTCCCGGCCGCCGACACCGGCTCGGACGACGCGGACGAGGACCAGGACGACGCGGACTCCGCCGACGGCGGCGACAGCGACGAGATCCGCCAGATCGACGCGACGCTGGCCCGGTTCTCCGCGGTGCACGACGAGATCGCCATCGAAGAGGACGCGCGGCGCAAGAAGTACTCGTGGCTGTTCGGCATGCGCAAGGAGCCCGAGCTGGGCCGCGACATGCCGTTCGACTTCGTCGAGGGCCGCGACGCCGGTTCGTCCCGGATGGACTGGAAGAAGGAGCAGCGCAAGCGCCGCACCATCCGCATCCTCAAGGCCCTCGCGGTCGCCGCCGCGCTGACGATCTTCGTCGCGACCGGCATCGGCTGGAGCGCGAAGGCGTGGGTGGACGCGAAGTTCAAGGACGTCGCCGCGCTCGACCCGGGCTCCTCGTCGATCAAGGACATCTCGAAGCAGTCCGGCGACCGGAACTTCCTGCTGCTGGGTTCGGACACCCGCGCCGGGGCGACCGAGGCGGACGGCGTCGGCGACACCACCGACGAGCCGGGCGCCCGCGCCGACACGACGATGGTCGCGCACATCCCGGCGGACCGGAGCCGCGTGCTCGTCGTGTCCTTCCCGCGCGACCTGCAGGTGGACATCCCCGCCTGCGAGCGCTGGAACCCGGATACCGGCCAGTACACCGGTGAAGAGGCCGGTCCGCGCACGGCGACCAAGCTGAACGAGGCCTACGCGGTCGGCGGGCCGAAGTGCACCACCAAGGTCGTGCAGCAGCTGTCCGGCCTGTCGATCACGAACTTCCTGGGCATCGACTTCCAGGGCTTCCGGTCGATGGTGGACGCGATGCACGGCGTGGACATCTGCTCCACGATCCCGATCGTGGACGACAAGATCGGCGTGGTGCTGCCGAACGCGGGCCCGCAGACGCTGGACGGCACGCAGGCGCTGAACTACGTGCGCGCGCGGCACGTGCAGGGCGACCCGACCTCGGACTACGGGCGGATGCAGCGCCAGCAGCTGTTCCTGTCCTCGCTGCTGCGCAAGGCGATGTCCGGGCAGGTGCTGATGGACCCGCAGAAGCTCGGCGGATTCGTGGACGCGGTCGCGGCGAACACCTTCGGCGAGAACGTCGGCACCGACCAGCTGCTGGAGCTGGGTCGTTCGATGCAGGGCATGGACGCCGGGAAGATCACGTTCATCACGGTTCCGACCACCGGCTACGCGAACGACGAGGGTCGCGAGGAGCTGGATCCGGAGGAGGCCGCCGCGCTGTTCCGGGCGATCATCGAGGACGCTCCGGTGTCGCCGCGGCAGGCGGGCGTGCCCGGCGCCGCGGGTGGCGCGGGTCCGGCGTCGACGAGCCCGGTGTCGTTCGGCGGCGCCGCCACGGCGAAGCCGTCCGACGTGCCGGTGCGGGTGATCAACGCCGCCGGCCGGGACGGGCTGGCGGGGCGCACCGCCGACGAGCTGGGCGCGGCGGGCTATCCGGTGGCCGGGTCGGAGACGGTGTCCGAGGAGAGCGAGCGGACCGTGGTCCGGCACAGCGCGGCGAACGCGGCGGCGGCACGGCTGCTGGCGTCCGCGGTGCCGGGGGCGACGGCCGTGCAGGACGACGCGGCCGGTGGTGAGCTGCGGCTGGAGCTGGGCACCTCGTACACCGGTCCGGTGCAGGCGGCGGGCGAGCAGCAGGCCCAGCTGCCGACGGATCTGAGCACGGTGAACGCCGGCTCGGACGTGTGCGGCTGAGAACACCGGGCTATTTGTCCGCTTTGACCCGTTCACCGCTTGTTGCGCCCGGAAGTGCTCTGATCGAATGGTGACGTCTGCAATACCACTCGAACGGGCCCATCATGGTCCGTTCACCGGCGATTCACCAGCGTGCGTCTTGTCCGATTCTTCCCGGAAGTAAGGTGACCGGCATGCGTGAGGTCTACCAGGAACAGCTCGGCGATCTCGCCGAGGAGCTCGCCTCGATGTCGACCATGGTCGGAACGGCGATGGAGCGCGCCACGAAGGCGCTACTGGAGGCCGATCTGACTCTGGCCGAACAGGTCATCGAGGAGGACGTGCACGTCGACGAGGCCCGCGCCCGCGCCGAGGAGCAGGCGTTCGGCCTGCTCGCCCTGCAGGCGCCCGTGGCAGGCGACCTGCGCACCGTCATCTCCACCATCCACGCCGCCGAGGACTTGGAGCGGATGGGCGACCTGGCGCTGCACGTCGCGAAGGCGGCCCGCCGCAGGCACCCGCAGCCGGTGCTGCCGGAGCCGGTCCAGGAGTACTTCGCCGAGATGGGCCGGGTCGCGGTGGACCTGTGCGGCCGCGCCGCCGCGGTGATCCGCTCCCGCGACATCGACGCCGCCCGCGACCTGGAGGCCGCCGACGACGCCGTGGACGACCTGCACCGCCACCTGTTCACCGTGATGATGAGCTCCGAGTGGTCGCACGGGGTGGCCGCGGCGGTGGACGTGACGCTGCTGGGCCGGTTCTACGAGCGGTTCGCCGACCACGCGGTCGCCGTCGGCCGCCGCGTCGTGTTCACCGTGACCGGGAGCATGCCGACCAGCTGAGCCGGGCTCGTTCCGCAGGCCCGCCGTGTCCCTCGTTCGAGGGGACTTCGGCGGGCCTTTTCACGCCATCAGGTCACGCGGCGTGTCCACCGCTGTTCGGAGGGCCGCTGAACTGGGAGAACAGGACCCGAAACGGCAAACGACGTATTAATACTCGGTCTCACCAGTCGTTGGGGCCGAATGCCGTATGCGAAGGTTCGTGCCGTGACCAGCACCGACGCCTCGCCCCTCGCCGCCGTCCCACCGGAGGCCGAGGGTGCATAACAGTCCGACCGTGCACCGCCGGCGCCTCGGCGGTGAACTGCGCAAGCTGCGCGAGTCCGCGGGCCGCACGCACCGCGAGGTCGCGGCCCACCTGGACTGCTCGCAGGGGAAGATCAGCCAGATCGAGCTGGGCCGGGTCCCGGTGCGCACCTCCGACGTGCGGTTGATGGCCGAGTTCTACGGCATCACCGGCGACCGGATCGACGAGCTGATCGAACTCGCCCAGGGCTCCAAGGAGCGCGGCTGGTGGCAGCGGTACCCGACGACGGCGCAGCGCCCCGGCTTCGAGACGCACCTCGGGCTGGAGACGGCGGCGAAGGCGGTCAGCTGCTTCGGCGCCGACCCCATCCCCGAGCTGCTGCACACCGCCGAGTACTCCACCGCGCTGTTCGGCGCCGAACTGCGCCCGCCCGCCGAAGCGGACCGGCAGGAACGGCTCACCGTCACCACCACCCGGCAGCAGCGGCTGCTCGGCGCCGAACCGCTGGAGCTGTGGGCGGTGCTGGACGAGGCCGCGCTGCGCCGCAGCGTCGGCGGGCCGGTGGTGATGCGCCAGCAGCTGGAGCACCTGGTGCTGATGGGCTACCGGCGGAACGTGACCATCCAGGTGCTGCCGTTCGCGCACGGCGGGCACCCGCTGATGGGCGAGCGGATCTCGGTGTTCTCGTTCCCCTCGGACGCCGACCCGCAGGTGGTGCACGTCGGGGACTCCGCGAGTTCGCGGTTCCTGGACAAGCCCGCCGACACCGGCGACTACCTGACCGCGTTCGAGAAGGTCTGCGGCATCGCGCTGCCCCCGAAGGAGTCCAGCGCCTACATCTCCGCGGTCGCCGACGACTGGAAGGCCTGAGGACGAGCGGAGCCCGCCCCGGCGGTGCGGGACGGGCTCCGGTCGTGGCGCTCGATCAGCCGAAGCGGCCCGAGATGTAGTCCTCGGTGGCCTTCTGGCTGGGGTTGGAGAAGATCCGCCCGGTCTCGTCGATCTCCACGAGCTGGCCGGGTTCGCCCACCGCGCGCAGGTTGAAGAACGCGGTCTGGTCGCTGACCCGCGCCGCCTGCTGCATGTTGTGCGTGACGATGACGATCGTGTACTCCTGCTTCAGCGTGGAGATCAGGTCCTCGATCGCCAGCGTGGAGATCGGGTCCAGCGCCGAGCACGGCTCGTCCATCAGCAGCACGTCCGGCTGCACGGCGATGGCCCGCGCGATGCAGAGCCGCTGCTGCTGACCGCCGGAGAGGCCGCCGCCGGGCTTGCCCAGCCGGTCCTTGACCTCTTCCCACAGGTTCGCGCCGCGCAGCGCCCGCTCCGCGACCTCGTCGAGGTGCTTCTTGTTCTTCTCCCCGGCGAGCTTCAGCCCGGCCACCACGTTGTCCCGGATGGACATGGTGGGGAACGGGTTGGGCCGCTGGAAGACCATGCCGATGGTGCGGCGCACCTGCACCGGGTCGACGTGGGCGCCGTAGATGTCCTCGCCGTCGAGCAGCACCTTGCCGTCGACGCGGGCTCCCGGCACGACCTCGTGCATGCGGTTCAGCGACCGCAGCACGGTCGACTTGCCGCAGCCGGAGGGACCGATGAACGCGGTGACGCTGCGGGCCGGAACCTGCAAGGTCACGTCCTGCACGGCGTGGAACTTGCCGTAGTACAGGTTGAGGTCCTTGATGTCGAGACGCTTGGCCATGGGATCCGCCCTACTTGGTCTTGACGGCGAACAGCCTCGACAGCAGCGACGCCACGAGGTTGATCAGCATGATGACGAGAACGAGGGTGAGCGCGGCGCCCCACATGCGGGCGTCGCCGGCGGGGGTGCCGGTCCCGCGCTCCATGAAGATCGTGAGCGGCAGGGACGCGAGCTCGCCGCCGAACATGTCGTAGCTGATCGAGCTCGAGTAGCCGACGAGGATCAGCAGCGGCGCCGTCTCACCGAGCACCCGGGCGAGGCCGAGCATGACGCCGGTGAGGATGCCGGACAGCGCGGTGGGCAGCACGACCTTCACGATCGTCTTCCACTTGGGCACGCCCAGCGCGTACGAGGCTTCGCGCAGCTCGTCCGGGACGATCAGCAGCATCGTCTCGGTGACGCGCACGACCACCGGCACCATGAGCAGCACCAGCGACAGCGCCACCGCGAACCCGCTCCGGCTGAAGCCGAAGGTGGTGATCCACAGCGCGTAGATGAACAGGCCGGCCACGATCGACGGCAGGCCGCTGAGGATGTCCACCATGAAGGTGGCGACCTTCGCGAACCGCGAGTTCTGCCCGTACTCGATCAGGTAGATCGCGACGAGCACGCCCAGCGGCACCGAGATGACCGCGCAGATGAGCCCTTCGAGCAGGGTGCCCGCGAGCGCGTGGTTGATGCCGCCGCCGAAGTCGGTGGGCAGCAGGCCGTTGAACGAGTGCGTCCACCAGGTGCTGCTCAGCACCGGGGCGAGCCCGCGCTGCAGCAGGGTGATCAGCACCCACAGCAGCGGGACGACGGCGATCAGGAACGCCGCGGTGAACACGGTCGTCGCGAGGTGGTTCTTGAACTTCCGGGCGAACCCGAGGTGCTGGAACGCCGGGGGTGCGGCGGGGCGCTCGACGTCAGCGGCGTTCGTTGTCATGACTTCCCCTTACCGCTGGCGCTCTCGATCCACCGGGCGAGCGCGTTCACCGCGAAGGTGATGACGAACAGCACCAGACCGGCGGAGATGTAGGCGCCGACCTGCATGTTGTTGTTGAACTCGCCGGAGCCGAGCGCGATCTTGGAGGCGAACGTCGCGCCCACGTCGAAGAGGCTGAAGTTCGGCCCGCTGTTGACCGTGCTGAGGATGACCGTCAGCGCCACGGTCTCGCCGAGCGCGCGGCCGAGGCCGAGCATCGAACCGCCGATGAAACCGTTGCGGCCGAACGGCCACACCGTCGTCCGCACGACCTCCCAGCGGGTGGCGCCGAGCGCCTGGGCGCCTTCGATGTGCGCCTTCGGCGTCCGCTGGAACACCTCGCGGGTGACGCCGGTGATGGTCGGCAGGATCATCACGGCGAGCACGATGCCCGCGGTGAAGATGTTCATGCCGCTGTCGGCGGGCGCGTTGCCACCCGCGAAGATCGGGATCCAGCCGAGGTTCTGGTTCAGCCAGAGCGCGACCGGCTTGAGCACCGGCCCCAGCACCAGCACGCCCCACAGGCCGTAGATCACCGAGGGCACCGCGGCCAGCAGGTCGACGATGTAGGCGAACGGGCGGGCCAGCGACGGCGGCGCGTACTGGGTGAGGAACAGCGCGATCCCGCACGCGATGGGCATCGCGAAGACCAGCGCGACCAGCGAGCTCGCCACCGTCACCCACGCGAGGTCGGCGATGCCGAAGCTCAGCTCGTTCGGGTCGGAGGTGTCCCACACCCGGCTGAACAGGAAGTTGACCTGGTTCGCCTGCAACGAGGGCACGGCCCGGATCAGCAGGAAGATCCCGATCGCCGCGATCAGCGCGACGACGAAGATCCCGGACCCGGTCGCGAGGGACTGGAATGCGCGGTCCCCGGCGCGGACGACCTTCTTCGGTTCGTCCGCCGGGGGCGCTTCGGGAGCGGAAATGACGGCCTCCGGTCCGGAAGTGGATGCCGAAACGCCCGTGCGGGCACCGGAGGTTCCGGTGCCCGCCGGGCGCTGGTCGGCTCTTGTCGAGTCGTTCACTGCTTCGTGCAGCCTCTCACTGGTGGAGGGGATTCCGGGGCGTCACGCGATCGCGCCGACGGCGCCCAGCACCTTCTGCTTGAACGCTTCGGGCAGCGCGACGTACCCGGCCTGCTCCAGCTGCGCGGCGTCCGCGTTGGCGGCGACGGTCAGCACGGCCTTCACGGCCTTGGCGGTCTCCGGGTCGTAGCCCTTCGAGCAGACGATCTCGTAGGTGTTGAGCACGATCGGGTAGACGCCCGGCTGCTTGTTGCCGTAGATCGAGTCGAGGTCGACCCGCAGGTCGTGGCCTTCGCCTTCGACCTTGGCGCCGTCGATGGCCTTGCCGACGTTCTCGGTGGTCAGGTCGACCGGGCCGGCACCGCTGTCGATCTTGGCGATGCCGAGGCCGAGGTTCTTCGGGAAGGACCACTCGACGTAGGTGATGGCGCCCGGGGTGGCCTTGACGGACTGGGCGACCTGGTCGCTGCCCTCGCGGCCCTGGCCGATGCCCGGCCCGGACTCGAACTGCTTGCCCTCGCCCTTCCAGGCGCCGCCGGTGGCGGTGCTCAGGTATTTCTGGAAGTTGTCCGAGGTGCCGGACTCGTCGGAGCGGAAGAACGGGACGACCGCGAGGTCCGGCAGCTGCTTGCCCGGGTTCAGCGCGGCGACCGCCGGGTCGTTCCAGTTCTTGATCTGGCCCTGGTACATCTTCGCGATCACGTCGGCGTTGAGCACCAGGTCGTCGACGCCCGCGACGTTGTAGGACACCGCGATCGGGCCGAAGACCATCGGGATGTTCCACGCCGGGTTGCCCGCGCAGCGCTCGGCGGCCTTGGCGACCTCGCCGTCGGCCTCGTCCAGCGGCGAGTCGGACCCGCCGAAGTCGATCTGCCCGGCGGTGAAGGCGGCGACGCCCTTGCCGGAGCCGGACTTGGTGTAGTTCAGCTGCTGGCCTTCGCAGGCCATGCCGTAGTCGCGGGCGAACACGTCCATGGCGTTCTTCTGCGCCGAGGAGCCTTCGGCGGAGATCGGCTTGGTGCCGCACTCGACGTTCAGCCCGGCCAGGGCGGGGTTGGCGCCGCCCTGCGGAACGTTCTGGTCGGTGCCGCAGGCCGACAGCACGAGCGTGCCGGCCGCGAAGAATCCGAGCGCAGCGCTGTGCCGCTTGATCTTCACTTCGTTCCTCCAGATCAGGGAAACACCGTGGGCGCGGCACGCTGCCGCTCGTCCCCGAACGCTAAGCAGTAGGAGTGGATTCGCGCCATGCAGCGGGTGAACGTGAAGTGAACAAGGCACGCTAAGTAAGCAGCGCCACGTTCCAACGGGTGATCGGCCACCATCTCGTGATCCAGGCGTTCGCAGTCGGTGATCCGGACGAACGTCGCGGATCACCGCCCGAACTGCACGTCCAGATCGGTGCGCTCGAAGCCGAGCCGCTGGTAGACCTTGATGGCGGGCGCGTTGTCGCCCTCGACGTAGAGCAGCACCTCCGCGCAGCCGATTTCCCGCAGGTGGTGCAGTCCGGCCGCCGTCAGCAGCTTCCCCAAACCGCTACCCTGCGTGTCCGGATCCACTCCGACGACGTACACCTCGCCTTCGCCGCCCGGGTGCACCTTCGTCCAGTGGAAGCCCAGCAGGCGGTCCTGCGCGTCCACTGCGAGGAAGAAGCCGGTCGCGTCGAACCAGTCCTCCGCCTCCTTCTCGCGCAGATCCGCCTCGCTCATCGCGCCCTGCTCCGGGTGCCACCGGAACGCTCGGTGATTGACCGCGACGACGGCGGCCTCGTCGGAGCCGGGCCGGAACGCGCGGATCGACACGCCCTCGGGAGCCGCGGCCGCGGGCAGCTCGGCGTCGGCGAGCCGCAGGCCCATCCGCCACAGCTCGCGCGGGCGGGCGAAGCCGAACCGCTCCGCCAGCCGCAGCGCGCCCGGGTGCTCGCCGTGCGACCAGATCCGCAGCCGGCCGGTGTCCTCGCCCGCACCCTCCAGCGGCAGGTCGGCGCGCTCCAGCAGCGCCCGCACCAGCCGGGTGCCGACACCTCCGCGGCGTTGCGCCGGGTGCACGGCGAGCTCGGCCACCAGCAGGCCGTCCGCCTCGTCCGCGGTGTCCAGGTGCGCGTAGCCGAGCAGCTCACCCGCCGCCGAGCGCACCACGAAGTGCTCGGACCGCACGTCCGCCTGCACTGGCTCGATCTGCTGCGCCACGTCGCGGTGCGCCCGCAACCGCATGAGCACGTGCTCTCCCGCGGGCGCCACCCCGTCGGCCTCCGCGGCCGCGTCGAGCAGTGCCACCACCTCGGCCACCTCGGCCTGGTCCAGTCCGTTCCGCCACGTCAGCTGCACGGGCCCGACGTTACCCACCCGACCCCGCCCAGCACACGTGACGAACCCGGCACGGCACCCCGGACGACGCCGAAGCCCGCGCCCGCCCGGATCTCGTCCGTACCCTGCGAAGTGCACGACGACTGGTGAGGACTTGGGCGGAACCGATGGCCAGGACGAGGATCGGCACGACGATGCTGGTCGTCACCGCGGGGGCATTGCTGTCCTCGCCGTCCTCCTGCGCGGGCGGTTCCGGACCGTCGAACCCCGCGTCGGCCGAGCCCTCCGCCCCTGAGCCCGGGAGGAGGGCGGACCAGTCCGTCCTGGGCGTGGCGGATGCCCGGGAATGCCCGGTATCCGTGGTCCAGCGGGCCTCGGACGCCCCGGTCGCCGAGTTCACCGTCCACGGCCTTCCCGGCGATACGTTCTCGTACCGGATCGAGAAGGTCGACGGCTCGGTGCTCACCGGCACCAGCGGGGAATTCGCCCCGGTGCAGCGGGAAGCGGTGTTCACCACCGGGGTCCCGAACGCCGAGATCCGAAACGTGACGATCTCCGCGCACGGGCGAACGGGGATCGCAGGCACCTGCCGCATCACGTCGATCAGCTGACAGGCCGAAACCGCCCCCGCCGCTCGGAGCGGTGGGGGCGGTTCGGCGGTGGCGGCTCAGGAGTGGGCGGCGATGATGGCTTCGGCCGCTTCGACCGCGCCGGAGGTGGCGGGCTGCTGCGGCGGGGCGGAACGGGCGGGGCGGACGAACTTGTAGCCCACGTTGCGCACCGTCCCGATCATCGAGTCGTACTCGGCGCCGAGCTTCGCCCGCAGCCGCCGCACGTGCACGTCGACCGTGCGGGTGCCGCCGAAGAAGTCGTAGCCCCACACCTCCTGCAGCAGCTGCGCGCGGGTGAACACCCGGCCCGCGTGCTGCGCCAGGTACTTGAGCAGCTCGAACTCCTTGTAGGTGAGCTCCAGCGCCCGGCCCTTCAGCCGCGCCGTGTAGGTGGCCTCCTCGATCACGAGGTCGCCGACCGACAGCGAACCGTCCGCGGCGGCGCTCTCCCCGGCGCGGCGGGTGGTGAGCAGCCGCATCCGGGCGTCCACCTCGGCGGGGCCGCTGGTCGGCAGCAGGATCTCGTCCACGCCCCACTCGGCGCTGATCGTGACCAGACCGCCCTCGTTGACGATCGCGATCACCGGGGCGTCCCCGGCGGCGAGGACGCGGCACAGGTCCCTGGCCCCGGCCAGGTCGGTGCGGGCGTCGACGAGCACCACGTCGTGGGCGCCTGCGGAGAGGATCGCTCCGGGATCGGGGGGCAGGACGCGCACCCGGTGCGGCAGCAGTGCCAGTGCGGGCAGTGCTGCTTCGCCGTTCAGATCGCTGGTCAGCAGCAGCAGTTCGGAACTCATGTGGGGTGCCTCCCGTCCCAGGGCCATCACCGAAGCGGCGGCTCGCGGAGGCCGCCCGGACGGCGCGACAGGCCGGACGACCCGGCTTCGTTGCCTGTGGATGCCGAGCACAATACCCCTCATGAGTACGAAAACCCCAGGTGAACCGGACGGCATCACATTTGTGAAGGCGCTGCGAACCCGTGTTGCGCCGATGTTTCGTCCCACGCCGATCACGCTCACGACCGCGGACGGAGTGCGGTTGCGCGGGCAGTACCTGACCGGTGCGGGCGGCGGCGGCACCGCGTTCGCCGTCGGGCACGGCTTCACCAACCACGTCCGGAAACCGGCGGTGCGGGCGGTGCTGCGGCGGCTCGCCGAGCACGGGCCGGTGCTCGCGGTGGACTTCCGCGGGCACGGCCGCTCGGGCGGGACCAGTTCGGTCGGGCCTGCCGAGGTCGCGGACATGGCGGCGGCGCTGGCGCGGCTCCGCGAGCTCGGGCACCGGCGGGTGGTGAGCATCGGGTTCTCGCTCGGCGGCGCGGTCGCGCTGCGCCAGGCCGCGCTGGCCGCACCGGCGGAGCGGCCGGACGCGATGATCTCGGTGAGCGGTCCCGCGCGCTGGTGGGTGCGGGACACCCCGGCGATGCGGCGGGTGCACTGGCTGCTGGAACAACCGCACGGGCGGTGGGCGGCGCGGCTGCTGGGCGTGCGGCTGGGCGACGAGTGGGCGGAGATCCCGGCGTCGCCGATCGAACTGGCCCCGCTGCTCGCGCCGACCCCGGCGCTGCTGGTGCACGGCACCGACGACCACTACTTCCCGGTGGCCGACGCGGAGGCGCTGCACGCGGCCGCGGGCGGCGAGCTGTGGCTGGAGCAGGGCATGCGGCACGCGGAGAGCGCGACCACCCCGGAGCTGGTGGACCGGATGGCCCGCTGGGCCTGCGCAGCGGGCGACCGCTGCTGACCGGCCGCTCCGCCGCTGCCGGGGGGCGGGGCGGACGGGCGTTCCGGTGGTTGTTGTCCAGCACACCTGTCGGCGCCGACCGGTCGGGTGCGAAGGTGAACCGCGGCGGATCACCCCGACCACGCCCGATCCCGACCCCGCCCCCGACAGAACGGACGCCTGCGGTGAAGAAGCTCGTCGTCACGCTGCTCCTCGTCCTCGGCCTGCTGGTCGTCGCCGACTACGGCGCGGCGTCGGTAGCCGAGTACCAGGTGTCGCAGCAGGTCCGCGACCAGCTGAAGCTCGACGAGGACCCGTCGGTGCGGGTGCACGGCTTCCCGTTCCTCACCCAGGCCGTCGCCGGGGACTACCGGGACGTGGAGCTCGCCGCGAAGGCGGTGCGCGTGGGCCAGCTCAGCGAGCTCGGCGTGGAGGCGAACCTGCACCACGCGCGGGTCCCGCTGAGCGACGTCGTCGGCGGCACCGCGAACGAGATCCAGGTGGACGAGCTGGTCGGGCGGGTGAAGCTGAAGGCCTCCGACGTGGGGCGCTTCATCGGCATCACGGACCTGACGATCAACCCGGCGCCGAAGGACGCGCTGGACGAGCCGGCGGACGAGGCGAACGAGGGCTCCAGCGGCACCACCGGCACCGGGGCGAGCGATCCGAGCCGCGCGACGGTCGCGCTGGACGGATCGCTCGACATCGCGGGCAACGACGTGCGGGTCAAGGTGATCGCGGTGCTGTCGCTGCTCAACGGCCAGCTCAAGATCGAACCGAAGAAGCTGGACATCGCCGACCAGGCGCTGTCGGACATCCCGCTCGGCGACGTGTTCGAGAAGTCGATCCTGCAGCAGTTCACCACCACCATCGACCCCGGCGTGCTGCCCTTCGAGGTGCGGCCCACCGCGGTGCGGGTGGAGCGGGGCGCGCTGGTCATGGAGGGCACCGCCGAGGACGTGACGATCGGCCAGGGCGGGGTGACCACCGGATGACCGGGTGGGCGGTGCTGCTGGTCGTGGTCGCCGCGACGCTCGCGTTCGGCTTCTGGTGGCGCTCCCGCGAAGGACGGGTGCGGCCCGCGGCGACGAGCGGTCGGCTCGGGACCGCGGGCGCGCAGCGGGACGGCGCGGCCGGGACCGGGACTGGGACCGGAAACGCGGCGACGCCGGCGGGCATGGGGAAGCCGGCAGACCCGGAGAACTCGGAGCGCCTGGAGTCCGTGGAGCACGCCGCGGGCACCGGTGAGACCGAGAGCACCGACGAAACCGCGGGCTCCGCGACAGCCGTGGGCTCGGCGGACGGCACGCCGCAGGACCGCCCGACCGGCGCCGAACCGGCCGGGGGAGCCGCGACCGCGGACGGCCCGGTCGAGGACGACCCGGTCGAGGACGGCTCCGGAACCGGGAAGACCGGCGCCCCCGCCCGCGTTGCACCCGACGTGTCCGATCACCTGCCCGACGGTCTGCGCACCCGGCTCGGCGACCTCACCGGCGCCGGGGTGACGCTGCTGCAGCTGTCCACCACGTTCTGCGCGCCGTGCAGGCACACCCGCATCCTGCTGGCCGACCTGGCGCAGCGCACCGAGGGGATGCGGCACGTCGAAGTGGACCTCACCGACCACCCCGAGTGGTCGACGCCGCTGCGGGTGCACCGGACGCCGACGACGCTGGCGCTGGACTCCACCGGGCGCGAGCTGTTCCGGGTCGGCGGCGTGCCCCGCCGCGACGAGCTCACCGCCGCGCTGCGGCCGCACCTGCCATGATCGCCCGGATGCTGGGAAACCCGCCGGGGCCGATGTCCCGAGCTCTGCGCGACCCGGCCACCACCTCCCGCGACACCACCGGTGAACTGCGGTTTTCCACACGCGGGACGGCGCATCGGAGCACGAGGTGCGTCTCACCCAGTGAACGTTCTTCCCGCCGATCGGCCGAGGCGGGTAGCCTCCGAGCCGTGCGCGTACTGCTGACCCGACGGCGCGCGGTGGACTTCTGCCGCGTGGGCAGCAGCCTGTGTCCGGAGTGCTGACCGGGCGGTGAACGATGCGCGCGGCGCTCGCAGGGGAGATCGTCCCCGCGCAGCAGCCCGCATCCCGCACCGCCGGCCGGACCGGGCTTTCAGCCGGTTCCCGAGCTCCGGTCCACCCTGTCGGTCCAGCTACGGAGGATGCCCATGCCCGCCACCCTCGACCCGCGCGGAGTCCGCTTCACCGCCGCCATCACCTGCGTGATCCTGGCCATCGGCCTGGTCACCGGGAGCTGGCGGGTGCTCGCGGTCCAGACGGTGCTGTTCGCGCTGTGCGCCTTCGTCGGCATGGGCTTGAACCCGTGGGGCGCGGTGTACCGCTCAGCGGTGGCGCCGCGGCTGCCGGCCATCCCGCAATCGGAGCGGGAGGACCCGGCGCCGGTGCGCTTCTCGCAGGGGGTCGGGTTCGTGTTCGCGGTGGTCGCCACCGCCGGATACGCCCTGGAGTGGACCGTGCTCGGCACGGTCGCCAACGCGCTGGCCCTGGTGGCGGCGCTGCTGAACGCGGCGTTCGGCTACTGCCTGGGCTGCCAGCTGTACCTGGTGCTGCGCCGGTTCGCCCCGGCGAAGCAGGAAGCCCGCTGACGGGCCCGCAACACACGTGCAAGGAACGGAAACGAGAAGGAGTCGCTCGATGAGCCGTGCAGAGGTCCTGGTCTCCACCGATTGGGCCGAACAGAACCTGAACACCGACAAGGTCGTGTTCGCCGAGGTGGACGAGGACACGACCGCCTACGACGGCGGCCACATCCCGGGCGCCATCAAGCTGGACTGGCGCAACGACCTGCAGGATCACGTGCGCCGCGACTTCGTCAGCCGGGAGGGCTTCGAGAAGCTGCTCTCCGCCAAGGGCATCTCGAACGACGACACCGTGATCCTCTACGGCGGCAACAACAACTGGTTCGCCGCCTACGCGTACTGGTACTTCAAGCTCTACGGCCACTCGGACGTGAAGCTGCTCGACGGCGGGCGCAAGAAGTGGGAGCTCGACGGCCGCCAGCTGGTCAAGGACGAGCCGAACCGCGGCGCCACCAGCTACCAGGCGCAGGAGCCCGACACCTCGATCCGCGCGTTCCGCGACGAGGTCGTCGACGCGATCGGCGCCAAGAACCTGGTGGACGTGCGCTCCCCCGACGAGTTCGCGGGCAAGCTGGTCGCGCCCGCGCACCTGCCGCAGGAGTCGGCGCAGCGCGCCGGGCACATCCCGCAGGCGGTGAACGTCCCGTGGAGCAAGACCGCCAACGAGGACGGCACCTTCAAGGCCGACGAGGACCTCAAGAAGATCTACGCCGAGGCCGGGCTGGACGACTCGAAGGACACCATCGCCTACTGCCGCATCGGCGAGCGCTCCTCGCACAGCTGGTTCGTGCTCCGCGAGCTGCTGGGGCACGCGAACGTGAAGAACTACGACGGTTCCTGGACCGAGTACGGCTCGCTGGTGGGCGTGCCGGTCGAGAACCCGAGCCAACAGGAGGCGTGACATGAGCCTGGACGGATGCGGTGCGCCGCAGCAGGGGGCGACGGCCGTCGCCGAGGACACCGATCAGGTCGTGGTGACCGGCAAGGTGCGCTCCGGCGCGGCTCCGGTCGGCGGCGCGTTCGTGCGGCTGCTGGACGCGAGCGGGGAGTTCACCGCCGAGGTCGTGTCCTCGGTGGACGGTGACTTCCGGTTCTACGCGGCTCCCGGGTCGTGGACGGTGCGCGCGCTGCACCGCGACGGCAAGGGCCAGTCGGACGTGTCCGCGTCCGGTCCCGGCGTGCACCCGGTGGACATCGCGGTCGCCTGATCCCGACCGCTCTCCCGGAGGGCCGGTACCCCGCGCGGGTGCCGGCCCTCCGGTGCGTTCGGGTCAGACCTTCGTGGAGCGCAGCAGCGCGAACGCCCGCTCGTCGCGGTCGGCGCGGCCCGGTTCCGAACCTTCCGCGCAGCCCACGGTGGTGAACTCGACGACCTCCCAGCCGGTGCGCGCGAACAGCCGCTTCAGCCCGGTCTCCGAGAAGATCCAGAAGTTGGTGGCGTCGCCGTTCGCCTCCGCCGGGTCCAGCAGGTACGCCACCGGCTGGTCCTGCAGCGGCGTGCCGTCCGGCGCCTGCCGCGCGACCCGGGTGGACAGGAAGCACAGCTCGGCCCGCCGGGCCAGCGCCTCCAGCACGTAGAACGGGTTCTTCAGGTGGTACAGCAGCCCCAGGAAGAACACCGCCCCGTAGTGCTCCGCGGGCAGCGCGAACTGCGAGTCCAGGTCGATCTCGTGCACCTGCACCTCGGAGGACAGCTCCTCGACGAGCCGCCGCGCCCCGCGCAGGCCGTTGAAGTTCGTCGGCGGGTTGTCCACCACGTCCACCGAGCAACCCAGCTCGTGCTCCAGGAAGAACCCGAAGTCGCCGTCGGCGGCCCCGATGTCGGCGATCCGGCTGCCCGCGATCCGGTCGAACACCTGCCGCTGCGGGCCGGTGAGCAGCCGGTCCAGGTGGAAGATGTTCGCCATCGTGTCGTACGGGTACCAGTCGAACTCGGCGGGAGCGATCTTCTCCTTGCGCGCGAGCAGGTCCTCGCGGAAGGCCAGCGCGCGCTCGCGCAGCGTGTCGAAATCGGTCATGTCGGCCCGGATCCCCCCAGTTCTGGCGGTCAGCTGCCTGCGAATCATGCCCGACGCCACACCCCACGCGGTGCGCGCGGTGGTTATCCTTTGCGCGTGGAACTCATACCTTTCCTGCACTACGGCCTCGTCACGCTGCTCGGCATCGCCACGGTGATGGTCCTGTGGTTCGCCGGGTACGTGCTGTACCGGCTGTACAACGACTGACCCGCTCCGGTTCGCGAGCCGGTGGCGCGGGTAATCTCCGCACGATGAGCACGACGTCCAACCAGCCGGAGCCCGGCAGCGGTGACGCGGCGGTGCAGGCCGCAGCGGAGCGCGCCGAGAAGACCCGGTCCCGCAACGTTCCGTCCTTCGACGACCTGCCCGGCGTCGGTGACACCGCGAACCTCCGCGAGGGTCCCGACCTGAACAGCGCGTGCCTGATGCTGCTGCCGCTGGTCGGGGTGTGGCGCGGCGAGGGCGAGGCGTCGCACCCGTCGCTGGACGAGAGCTACCGGTTCCTGCAGCAGGTCACCTTCGCCCACGACGGGCGCCCGTTCCTGTACTACGAGAGCAGGGCCTGGCGGCTCGACGGCGAGGGCGGTTCCGTGGTGGAGCCCGCGTTCCGCGAGGTCGGCTGGTGGCGGCCGCAGCCGGACGACTCGATCGAACTGCTGCTGGTGCACAGCTCCGGCGTCTCGGAGATGTTCTTCGGCCAGCCGCGCGGCAAGACGACGTGGGAGCTGTCCACGGACGCGGTGATCCGCACCCCCACCGGCGAGGACGCGACGGCGGCGAGCCGGCTCTACGGCGTCGTCGACGGGTCGCTGGCCTACGTCGAGGAGCGCGCCACCTCCGAGCACGAGCTGCAGCCGCGGCTGTCGGCGAAGCTGGAGCGCATCGTCGGCTGACGCCCCCTGATCACGCACGTGCCCCGCGGTCGCGCACCGCGGGGCACGTCGCGTTTCAGTACAGCGATTCGTAGAGGTCGACGAGCTCCCGGTTCAGCTCCGCGTCCACCGGCAGCGGGGTCTCGTCGAGGGAACGCACCGGGGTGACGAGCCGGACGCTGGAGGTCATCCACACGCCGTCCGCGGCGCGCAGCTCCGCCAGGTCGAACGGTTCGACCCGCGTCTCCCAGCCGGCCTTCTCGGCGGCGCGGAACAGCGCGCCCTGCGTGGTGCCGGGCAGGATGCCGCTGCTCGGCGGCGGGGTGCGCAGGGTCCGGCCCTGGGCGATGACGACCGCCGAGGTGGGGCCTTCGAGCACCGATCCGTCGGTGGCGGTGAAGATGACCTCGTCGGCGCCGCGGCGTTCCGCTTCGCGCAGCGCGGCCATGTTCGTCGCGTACGACAGCGTCTTCGCGGACAGCAGCAGCCAGGGCGCGCGTTCCTTGAGGTCCGGCGCGATCCCGCGGTCGAGGGCGACGGCGGAGACCCCGTCGCGGCGCTTGCGCAGCGTGTCGGCGCCGACCGGGGAACCGGTGGCGAAGCCGGTGGGAATGCCGTCGCCGCCGTCGATGCCGCGGCTGCACACGAGCTTCAGCGCCATCTCGCGGTCGGTGTCCCAGGGCCACGCGTCGATCACGGCCTGGGTGGCGCGCTCCCACACCTCGCGCGGCGGGGTCGGCAGGTCCAGCAGCGCGCCGGAGCGCTCCAGCCGGTCCAGGTGCGGGCCCAGCTCGCGGGGTTCGCGCGCCACCACCAAGATCGTTTCGAAGATTCCGTCGCCGCGGGTGACCGACAGGTCGTCGGCGCGCATCAGCGGCGCCTCCGGGTCGGCCAACGTCCCGTCCAGCAGTGCCAGTACACGCATACCCGCAGCCTAGGCGCCCTGCCGCGGTCCCGTCCCGCGCAGGGGTGGCGGTGCCGGCCGGCCGCGCCGAGGGGGAGTTCGGGCACGGCCGCCCCGGACGCGGGGCATACGATCGGAGGTGAGCCGCCGCCTTCGAGCACAGGAGCCAGCAGTGGGTGAGAAGGGATCGCTGCGCACCACACTGCACCGGCACGGCCTGCGGGTCACCCCGCAGCGCCAGCTGGTGCTCGACGCCGTGCGCGAACTGGGGCACGCCACGCCCGAGCAGGTGTGCCGCCAAGTGCGGGACACCGCGCACGCGGTGAACATCACGACGATCTACCGTGCCCTGGACGTGCTGGAGGAGATCGGGTTGGTGCGCCACACCCACCTCGGGCACGGCGCTCCCACGTACTCGGCGGATGAGCACGAGCACGTGCACCTGGTGTGCCACCGGTGCGGGGAGATCGACGAGGTGCCGTGCGACCTGCTCGACGACCTCGCGGAGCTGTTGCGGCGGCGGCGCGGGTTCGAGCTGGACGCCACGCACCTGGCGCTGTCGGGGACGTGCCGCGCGTGCCGCGGCCCCGAGGGCGCCGACCATCCGGAGCGCGCGGTCGAGGAGACACGATGAACTCACCCCTGCTGGAGCTGCCCGGAGCCGTAGCGGCTCCTGAGGAGGCCTCGCTGGACACCTCGCTCGACGTGGGGGTCGCGTGGCACTTCGGCGACCCGTTCGCCGAGCAGCGGTCGGCGACGCGTTCGGCGGTGGTGGTGGACCGCTCGCACCGCCGGATCATCGCGGTGCCCGGCGAGGAGCGGTTGAGCTGGCTGCACCTGGTGCTCTCGCAGCACCTCACCGAACTGCCCGAAGGCCGGGGCACCGAGGCGCTGGTGCTGGACAGCCAGGGCCGGGTCGACTGCCACCTGCTGCTCGCGCACCACGACGGCGTCGTCTACCTGGACACCGAGGCGGACGCGCAGGCGTCCAGCGCGCTGCCGTCGATGGGCGTGGACGGCAAGCAGCCGCTGCTGGAGTACCTGGAGGCCATGCGGTTCTGGTCGAAGGTCGAACCGCGCGACGCCTCGGACGAGTTCGCGCTGCTGAGCGTGCTGGGCCCGGACGCGGTGGACCTGCTCGGCAAGGCGGGCGTCACCGGGGTGCCGACGAAGCCGTACGAGGTGGCCGGGCTGCCCGGCGGCGGGTTCGCGCGGGCGGTGCCGTTCCGCGGGCTGTACACGGTGGACCTGGTGGTGCCGCGCGAGTCGCTGGTGGACTGGTGGACCCGGTTGACCGATGCGGGGGTGCGCCCGGCGGGCACGATGGCCTACGAGTCGCTGCGCGTGGAGGCGCTGCGGCCGCGGGTCGGCGTGGACACCGACGAGCGGGCGATCCCGCACGAGCTGGGCTGGATCCACACGGCCGCGCACGTCGCGAAGGGCTGCTACCGGGGCCAGGAGACGGTGGCGAAGGTGCACAACGTGGGCAAGCCGCCGCGGCGCATGGTGCTGCTGCACCTGGACGGTTCGGTGGAGATCCGCCCGGAGACCGGTGATCCGGTGTGGCACGGCGAGCGCAAGGTGGGCCGGGTCGGTTCGGTGGTGCTGCACCACGAGCTGGGGCCGGTGGCGCTGGCGCTGCTGAAGCGGACCGCGCCGGTGGACGTGGAGCTGGTCGCGGGCGAGGCCGCGGAGGGCCGGGCGGTGGCCGCCGCGGTCGATCCGGATTCGGTGCCGCCGGACACCGGTGAGCCGCCGGGGCGGATCGCGGCGCAGGGGCTCCGCGGGCGCTGACCCGGCGTTCCCCCGACCGGCGACCACACTGGGTGATGCTGATGGATTTCGCCACCCGGTCGGGGGACATTTGACGGATCGGAACAACTGCGCGGCGCCGCGGATGTGCCAAGATCACCCCATGACACGGTCGCCGGAACCGACGGGCGCGGTCCTCGCCGTCGCCCCGGCCCGACCGGACCGCGACGAGTCCGGTGCCGACGCCGTCGCGCGGTTCGCCCGCACCGCGGCGGACTGCGCCCGCGTCGGCGCCGCCGTGCTGGACCTGGTGCCCGGCCCGGGGATTCCGCTCGCCGATGCGGTGCTGGCGGTGCGCGGGGCCGGGCTGCTGGCCCGCGTGGCCGCCACTCCGGACACCGCGTCCGCCGAGTTGCTCTCCTGCGGCGCGGACGCGCTCTGCGCCCCGCTGAACGCTCCTGCCGAGTTCCTCCGCGAGCTGCGGGCGGGCGCGGCGGAGCGCGGAACGGCGCTGCACTTCCTGGCCCGCGGCGCGGCCGAGGTGGCGCTGCTGCGGGAGGTCCCGGAGCCCGCGCACGTGGTGGTCGTCCTCACCGACGACGGGCCCGGCGCGGTCGCCGCGTTCGCATCAGCAATGGATCAGGTGCCCGCGGGAACCGGCCGCACCGCCGCGGGCGTCGGACCCGCCGGGTTGCCCGTGCTGCTGACCGCGCTGGCCGGTGGTGCGCACGTCCGTATCGGACGCGGCGACACCCCGGACTACGCGCCGGGGACGCCGGCCCGGGACGACGCGCAACTGGTCGCCAGGGCCGCGGGCGTCGCGAAGATCGCGCAGCGGCCGCCGCAAGCACCGGGACGAGCCGCCGAGCTGCTCGGGATCAAGACGTGATGCGGGGGCACTTGCAGGACATGCACACTGGACGCACCAGCCGCACCGGCCGTCACGATGCCGCCAGGGCATCGGGTGCCGGTGGGCACGATCGACGGAGGATGGGCACGTGATCGAAGTCCGCCCCGGTGGGCGCCGCCGGATCGACCGGGTCCTGGACCCGGCCTACGCCGACGGGATCGAGCAGCTCGAGCTGGGCGAGGTCCGCGAACTGCGCGATGAGGCCGCCCAGGAGGAGACCGACCTGTCGTACCTGCGGCGGATGCTGCACGCGCGGATCGACATCGTGCGGGCCGAGCAGCGCAGGCGTGCCGAGGACGGCTCCGCGTCGGTGGTGGAGCAGCTGGTGAACATCCTCTCCGACAACGCGGTCGGCCCGGCCACCGGTTCCGGGCGCTACCAGACCACCGAGCCGTCGCGGGCCGAAGCGCACCGCAGGCACGTGGAGGCGCTGGTGTCGGACGTGGACCTGTCGAACGTGACCTCGTTGACGGACGCCAAGCTGGACACCGCGCTGGCGGCCTACACCGGCGAGGAGGACTCGGTCTCGCAGCGCCGCCGCGAGGTGCAGGCGGTGGTCGACCGGTTCAACGGCGAGATCGCCCGCCGCTACCGCGAGGGCGCCGCCTCGGTGGACGACCTGCTGGCCGCCGAGCGGGACCGTCGTTGACCGCTCCCGTCCCGCTCGTCGAGCTGGTGCGCGGCGGGCTGCGCGAAGGCGTCCACTTCGGATCGGTGGTGCTGCTGGACGCCGATGGTTCGGTGCTGCGCTCCGCCGGTGACGTGCGCTCGCCGATGTTCCCGCGGTCCACGGTGAAGCCCGCGCAGGCGCTGGCGATGCTGCGCGCCGGGCTGGACCTGCCGGACGACGCCGACCTGGCGCTGGGCGCCTCCTCCCACAACGGGGAACCCGGGCACGTCGAGCGGGCGCTGGCGGTGCTGCGGCGGCACGGCCTGGACGAGGACGCGCTGCGCTGCCCGCCGGACCTGCCCGGGCACGAGCCGACCCGCGAGCGGTGGCTGGCGGCGGGCGCGGCGCCCAGCAGGCTCGCGATGAACTGCTCCGGCAAGCACGCGGCGATGCTGGCGACCTGCGTGCAGCGGGGCTGGCCGGTGGAGGGCTACCTGGATCCGGCGCACCCGCTGCAGCGGGGCGCGCGGGACGTGCTCGCCGAGCTGTCCGGCGACTCGATCGAACTGACCACTGTGGACGGTTGTGGCGCACCGCTGTTCGCGATCTCGCTGCTCGGGCTGGCCAGGACGTTCCGCGGCGTGGTCACCGCGGGCGGCGACGCGGGCCGGGTGGCGGACGCCATGCGCGCGCACCCGTGGCTGGTCGCGGGCACGGACCGGGACGACACCGCGCTGATGACCGCGATCCCGGGGCTGCTGTCGAAGATCGGCGCGGAGGGCGTGCTCGCGCTGGCGCTGCCGGACGGCCGCGCGGCCGCGGTGAAGATCAGCGATGGCGCCGCGCGGGCCCGCGGCCCGGTGGCGGTGGCGGCGCTGCGCGCGTTCGGCGTGCAGGTCGCCGGGGACGAGCTGGACCGCATCGCCGAGCAGCCGGTGCTCGGCGGCGGCGAGCAGGTCGGCGTGCTGCGGTTCGTCGCGGGCGCTCTGGACTGAGCAGGAACCTCCCGTCCGCCCGGTACCCCCGCGGGGCGCCGGGCGGACTTGTCGTGCGCGCAGACCCGGACGTAGGCTCATATTCTGGAACTCATTTCCCAATATGTGGGAGCTACGATGGCTCAGGACGTCTACACGCACGGGCACCACGAGAGCGTGCTGCGCTCGCACCGCTGGCGGACCGCGGAGAACTCCGCCGCCTACCTGCTCGCGGACCTGACCCCCGGCGCCGCGGTGCTCGACGTCGGCTGCGGGCCCGGCACGATCACCCACGACTTCGCCGAACGCGTCGCCCCCGGCCACGTCACCGGCGTCGACAACGCCGCCGAGATCGTCGAGCAGGCGAGCGCGAACGCCCCCTCGAACACCGCGTTCCAGGTCGCCGACGTGTACGCGCTGCCGTTCGCGGACGCCGCCTTCGACGTGGTGCACGCCCACCAGGTGTTGCAGCACCTCACCGACCCGGTCGCGGCGCTGCGCGAGATGCGGCGGGTGTGCAGGACCGGCGGGATCGTCGCCGCCCGGGACGCCGACTACGCGGCGATGACCTGGTACCCGGAGGTGCCCGCGCTCTCCGACTGGCTCGACCTGTACCAGCGGGTGGCGCGCGGCAACGACGCCGAACCGGACGCCGGGCGGCGGCTGCTCGCCTGGGCGCGCGAAGCCGGGTTCGACGAGGTCGACGCCACCGCCTCCGCCTGGTGCTTCGCCACCGACGCGGAACGCGCCTGGTGGGGCGGGCTGTGGGCGGACCGCGTGCGGGACTCGGCCTTCGCCGCGCAAGCCGTCGACCGCGGTCTGGCCACCGGCGCCGAACTGGACCGGCTGAGCGCGGCGTGGCGCGAGTGGATCGACGCCGACGGGTCCTGGTTCGCGGTCCTCAACGGCGAAATCCGCTGCCACCGCTGACGATCGGCATCCGGTCGGCGGCGCGGCGGCTGAGCGGCGATCCCGGCCGCGGGTTGCTCGGCGGGCGAGGACGGCGCCGTCGCCTGTGGAGCCACCGGCGCCGACGACCCGTGGAGCCCCCGAACCGGACCTGGACCGGGACCGGTCAGTTGTAGCGTTCGCGGGCCGCGAATTCGGACCAGAAGTCCCGCAGCGCCTCGTACCGCTCCCCGACCTCCACCGTGTCGCCGGCTTCCATCGCGTCGACGATCGCGTGCACGTCCTCCGCCGAGGTGTCGGCGTCCAGGTCGCTGTCGCTCATCATCTGCACCAGGCCGCCGTAGTCCAGCTCCACGGCGGAGTGCGGGTGGAACCGCTCCAGCCAGCGACCGGTCTCCCGCAGGATCTTGGTGGGCCCGCCGTCGCCGATGGAATCCCGCGCGACCGAGTGCGCCCGCGCCACCCGGCGCCGCGCGTCGGCCATCGCGACCCGCCAGCACACCCGGCGGGTGCCGTCGGAGTTCGACGCCTCCCGCTCGACGGGGTCGACCAGCACGAACCACGGCAGCGGGACGGTCCAGGTGGAGGAGAGCACGTGCACCGCGTTCTCCGCGAGCTCGCTGACGACCGCGCTGGCCTGGCTCTTCGCCTTCTCCACCGGCAGCGACAGCACCGCGGAGCGCAGCGGCGGCTCGGCCGCGCCGAGGAAGCCGACGAGCGCCGCCGCGGACCTGCCGCGCAGGTCCAGGGGGCACACCAGCGGTCCGGGTCCGACGGTCGCGGCGGGACCGCTCGGCACGGACTCGGGGTCGAGCGTCAGGACGTCGCCGGAGCGCGCGTCGGTGCTCTCGTCGGGCAGCAGCTTCGGCGGCGCCGACACCTGGGTGCGCAGCCACTGGTCCTGCTCCCTGGTGGCCGCGACGGTCGGTTCCAGCGCTCCCCGCTCCAGGGTGGCGGCCAGCTGCTCGCGCAGCGGGGACTCGATCGACGACAAGGGTTCGTACACCCTCAGGTAGGCGACGAACGGTTCAGGCACGCGAGTATCGTGCCATGCGCCCCGATGGTGCCTTCGGCTGCCCGCGTTGGACGGCGAGCCGCGGGCCCCCGACGATCGCGGACCGCCGAGCCACGATCTGGGGGGAAGGTCACGCGCGACACGGACACTCTCCAGGAGACCACGTCGCGTAGAACCGCATCGGCACGGTACGGTAGTTACAGGAAAAGTTGTCGAGATCATGCGGGGTCGCCGTTCCCCTGGCCACCCCGCACACCCTGCGCGAGGGGGTCGAGCCATGGGGCGCGGCCGGGCTAAGGCCAAGCAGACGAAGGTGGCCCGCGAGCTGAAGTACAGCTCGCCCACCATGGACGTCGATGCATTGCAGCGGGAGCTGTCCACGGAACCGCCTGGCGAATGGTCCGAGGAGGACCGCGACGACACATACGACGACGGGTACGACGACTACCGGCGTTGACGGCACGTGCACACCGGGTGGACGGCTTTCGCTTCGTCCACTCGGTGTTCTGTGTCGCAGGTAGCGTCGTTGCACCCCCGGAGTCGTGCCGTGGGCGAGAGGTACCCGCTGGTCGGTCCTGTCGAGATCGCCCGGTCGGGGCGGCTGCCCGGGAAGGGCGGGCCCAGGGGCGGACACAGAGGGAGGTGAAAACGGG
>NZ_JBEYUS010000079.1:0-27614 GCF_040643635.1 Saccharopolyspora sp. NPDC047091 | reverse complement strand
TGCGCGGCCCGCGCGGCGGTGACCCCCCCCCGGCCCCCCGGGGGCGGGCGTCGGGAGCGCCGCTCCCGACTCCGGCCACGATCGTTCGCCGAAGCTTACCCGCAGTGCTCGCGCGATCGGCGCCACGCCGGGCGGTTCACCGCGACGAACCGCCGTCCGGACGTTCTGCCTGCGAAGACGACCCCAGTGACGGGTTCTGGCGCGGGATGTCGTCCTCACTGACCGACACCACTTCGCCGTCGATGACATCCCCCGAACCGGTGCCCGCGCCACCACTCCCGGAGCCGGGGAAACCGGCTCCCGCGAAGCCCGCGGGGAACCCCTGGGCACCGGCGTGCGCCCAGAACCGCTGCTGCACCTGCTCGGCGTGGCGTTCGGCACGCCGCTGCAACCTGCGGCGCACCAGCGACCGGGTCATCGGCAGCAGCAGCACCAGGCCCACCACGTCGCTGACGAACCCGGGCAGCGCGATCAGCAGCCCACCGGCCACGACCAGCACGCCGTCCGCGACCTCCCGATCGGGCGCCTTGCGCTGCGTCGCGGCCTCGTTGAACGCCTGCAGGGACCGGCGTCCTTCCCGCCGCAGCAACCAGCTGCCCAGGAACGCACCACCGAACAGCAGCGCGATCGTGGGCAGCACGCCGATGGTGCTGCCGACCAGCACCAGCACGCTGATCTCCACGACACCGATGGCCAGGAGCAGCAGGAGAATGGGCACAACGACCTCCGGGACAAATCCGCCTCACCCCGTTCAACGCACGGGATGCCCGATTTTCTCCCGATCGCCCGGACCGGTTCGCACGTGGTGTTGCCCTCACCACGACCGGCCACCGACCGTGATCGCCACCCGGTGCTCATAGACTGATCGGCGATGCAGGCGCACAAGTCGAGGTTCCTCGCGCTACTGGCGGTCTGCGGCGTCCTGTCGCTCGCGATCCTGGTCAGCGATCAGTTCCCGCCGGACCGACCGCAGCAGCCCCCGCAGCTGCCCACCGCGGTGGTGACGCTGGGTGACAGCACGCTGTCCGGAGAGGGCGGCGGCGGCTACGAGGCAGGCACCAACGGCGAGCACGGCAACTGGTGCCACCGCTCTCCGGCGGCCCCGGTGCACCAGCTGCGGCTGCCGGGCGACGTGACGCGGATCAACCTGGCGTGCTCCGGCGCGAAGGCGGCGGCGATCGGCGCCGACGGCGACGCGGAGATCTCGCAGGCCGCGCGGCTGGCGGAGCTGACCGGCCGGTTCCGGATCACGGACGTCGTGGTGCAGGTCGGCGCGAACGACGATCCCGCGTTCACCGACGTGGTCAACCGCTGCGTGGGCGCGTGGGCGACGCGGGTTCCCGGCGGGTGCGCCGAGGAGATGCGGGGCCTGTGGCCGCAGCGGGTCGAGGCGATGCGCCCGAAGGTCGTGGCCGCGCTGCGCGAGGTGCGGGCCGCGATGGAGCGCTCCGGGTACGCGCCCGACGCCTACTCGCTCGTGGTGCAGTCCTACGCGTCGCCGGTGGGGCCGGACGTGAACCCGCGGCTGAACAATCTCGCGGGCTGCCCGTTCCAGGCCGGTGACCTGGAGTGGATCCGCGACACCGGGGTCCCGCAGCTGGCCGAGGGGCTGCGCGCGGCCGCCGACGAGGTGGGGGCGCGCTTCCTGGACCTCTCCCGCGCCGGGATCGGCCACGAGGCCTGCACCGCGGACGCGCCCGACGCCCCGGCCGGGCAGGTCCCGCCGCCGCGGGACGGCCACGAGGAGTGGTTCACCCGGCTCACCGTGGACTGGGACGGCCTGCGGGACGACTACCGCGCGCCGCACGCGATGCAGGAGTCGTTCCACGCCAACGCGGCCGGGCACCGGGCGCTGGCCGGGTGCCTGAGCGACTTCCTGGCGGGCACCGCGGAGCGCGCCGCCTGCGTGGCCGACGAGTCGGGGGCCCTGCACGCCGTGCCCGCCGCGCAGCCCTGATCGGCGAACGGGCCGCGCTCAGGCCGCCGGGACCGGGAGCGGGTGCGCGCCGGGAGACCGGTGCCGGTGGAACACCCACAACCGGAGCGCGGTGAAGCGGGCGATGCCGCCCGCGACGCTCATCACCGCGACCGCGACCGCCTCGGCGACGCTGCCCGCGTCGGCGTCGAGTAGCCGCAGCAGGGCCAGCGCCGCGCTGCTGGACACGCAGTAGAACAGGAACGTCGCCGCCGTCTGCAGGTGCATCCGCAGCCGCCGCTCCGGCAGCCCGGTGAACACCAGCCGCCGGTGCAGCGCGCTCGACCCCACCGTGGTCAGCAGCAGCGCCAGCACGTTCGCGAGCCCCGTCGGGAAGGTGCCGCGCAGCAGCAGGTAGAGCACCGCGTTCACCGCCGTCGTCGCCCCGCCGACCGCGGTGAACAGCACGGCCTGACCGATCGCGCCGCCGTGCGGCACCCCCGACGGACCTCGCTCCCCGAACACCGCTCACCTCCCGATCCGACCGTTGTCGACGCTAGGTGAGCAGTGCGTCCGTTCCCGTTGAGGAACCTGGGAATCCGCTGGGAACCGCCGGACGGGCCGTCGCACCCGGCTCACCCGATGGGACGATCTCGGCAGTACCGCAACCGTCGAGGGGAGTCGTCATGGCCGCAACGTCGGAGACCGGGGGCCGGGACGTCCCGGGGCTGCTGCGCTCGCTGACGCTGGAGCAGAAGGTCGCGCTGCTGGACGGTGCCGACTTCTGGCGCACCGAGGGGATCTCGGCCGCGGGCGTGCCGTCGATCATGCTCACCGACGGCCCGCACGGGCTCCGCAAGCAGCGCACCGGCGGGGACCACCTCGGCCTGGCCGACAGCGTGCCCGCGACCTGCTTCCCCACCGCGGCCGGACTGGCGAGCACCTGGAACGAGCCGCTGCTGCACGAGGTCGGGGCGGCGCTGGGCGCCGAATGCCGCGCGGAGGACGTGGCGGTGCTGCTGGGCCCTGGCGTGAACATGAAGCGCAGCCCGCTGTGCGGCCGGAACTTCGAGTACTTCGCGGAGGACCCGCTGCTGGCCGGGCGGCTGGCGGCGGCGCTGGTGCGGGGCGTGCAGTCCCGCGGCGTGGGCACCTCGGTGAAGCACTTCGCGGTGAACAACCAGGAGACCGACCGGCTCACCGTCTCCGCCGAGGTGGACGAGCGGACGCTGCGCGAGATCTACCTGCCCGCGTTCGAGCACGTGGTCCGGGAGGCCCGGCCGTGGACGGTGATGTGCTCGTACAACCGGATCAACGGGGTGTACGCGGCGGAGAACCGGTGGCTGCTGACCGAGGTGCTGCGCGAGGAGTGGGGTTTCGACGGTCTGGTCGTCTCGGACTGGGGCGCGGTCGGTGATAGGGCCGCGAGCCTGCGCGCGGGTCTCGACCTGGAGATGCCGTCCTCCGGTGGCGCTGGGGGCGCGGTCGTCCTGGCGGCGCTGCGGGCCGGGGAGCTCGACGAGCGGGACGTGGACGCGGCGGCCGAGCGAGTGCTGCGGCTGGCGGAACGGGCCACCTCCGGCCTGCCCGCCGCGGACGGCTTCGACGCCGCCGAGCACAGTGCGCTGGCGGAGCGGGCCGCGGTGGAGAGCGCGGTGCTGCTCAAGAACGAGGACGAGATCCTGCCGCTGGACCCGGCGCGGACCCGGGTGGCGGTGCTCGGCGAGCTCGCCCGCACCCCCCGCTACCAGGGCGCGGGCAGTTCGCAGGTGGTGCCGACGCGGCTGGACGACGCGCTGGGCGCGCTGCGCGGAGCCGGCTTCGCCGCGCTGGACTTCGCGCCCGGCTACGAGGTGGAGGCCGCGGCCGCGGACCCCGAGCTGATCGCCGAGGCGGTGCAGCGGGCCGCGGCCGCCGAGGTCGCGGTGCTGTTCCTGGGCCTGCCGCCGTCCGCCGAGTCCGAGGGCTACGACCGCGAGCACCTGTCGCTGCCGGAACCGCAGCTGCGGCTGCTGCGCGAGGTCGCGGCGGTGAACGAGCACGTGGTGGTGGTGCTGGCAGGCGGCTCGGTGGTCACCGTCGCCGAGTGGGAGCGGCACGCGAAGGCGGTGCTGCACGGCTGGTTGCCCGGGCAGGCGGGCGGCCGCGCGCTGGCCGCGCTGCTCACCGGAGCGGCGAACCCGTCCGGCAGGCTGGCGGAGACCATCCCGGTGCGGCTCGCGCAAGGCCCGGCGACCGGGTCGTTCCCCGGCGAGCACGGGTCGGTGCGCTACGGCGAGGGGCTGCTGATCGGCTACCGCTGGTACGACGCGCACGAGCTGCCGGTGAGCCACGAGTTCGGGGCGGGCCTGTCCTACACGACGTTCGAGCAGTCCGGGATGTCGGTGGAGGTGCGGGCGGACGGCCCGGACCCGCGGGTGGTGGTCTCGCTCACCGTCACCAACACCGGTTCCCGCGCGGGGCAGGAGGTCGTGCAGCTCTACGTGGCCGATCCGCGCAGCACGGTGTTCCGGCCGGAGCAGGAGCTCAAGGCGTTCACCAAGGTCGCGCTGGAACCCGGCGAGCAGACCCGGGTGGTGCTGGAGCTGGACCGGCGCGCGTTCGCGTTCTGGCACACGGCGCTCGGCCGCTGGGTGGTCGAAGGCGGCGAGTTCGAGCTGCGGGCGGCGGCGTCCTCGCGGGACGTGCGGCTGGTCTCGACGGTGCGGCTGACCGGGGAGCCGGTGGTCGACCCGCTGACCCCGCGGTCCGAGCTGGGCGCGTGGCTGGACCACCCGGTGGCGGGCGGCCTGCTGCGGGAGGCGCTGGCGGCGAGCCCGATGGCCGAGCTGGCCGCCGATCCGCAGCACGCGATGATGCTGCGCCCGTTCCCCGCGGATCGGATCACCCGCTTCCCTGGTGTCCCGCTGTCGCTGGAGCAGCTGGAGCGGTGGGCGGACGAGGCGAACTCCGCCCCGCGCTGAACCCGCCCCGCACCGAGGTGCCCGGCCCACCGGACCGTCCACCTCGGTGCGGAAGGGCGCCCGCGTCGAAGCGCCGCCGGGGCGCCCTGCACACTGGGGGTGTGGAGACGGTGAAGAACGCGCGCCCCCGGCTGGAAGCTCCGTCGATCGCGGTGTGCGCGCACGTGGGCATCGGGGCGGACGACGCGGTGGCGCGGGCGGCGCGGGATCGGCTGGGCAACGCCGTGGCGAACTACCGGCGCCGCTGGACCGCCGCGGACGGCGACCGCCCGGTGGAGAACCGCCTCCTCCCCGGCGACTCAGCCTGACCGAACCCCCTGATCGCCCGGACCGAAACGGCCCATCGTCCTTCCTGTCAGCGGCGCAGCCGCTGAGCGACGACCACCAGAGCAACTCGCACCGCCGCGGGTTCTCAGCCGGTTCCTCGCGAGGACAGCGATTTCGCATGTGGCGGAGCCACCTGTGAAAACGATCCCGCAGCGAGGAACCGGCTGAGGTTCCGCCACCCGCCCCCTGCGCAACGAGAGTTCACCCCACGACCCGCAGCCACGCCGCGAGTGCCAGCAGGGTGATGAGGAGTACGGGGATCGTCAGCACCACCCCGGTGCGGAAGTAGCGCCCCCACCCGACGTGCAGTCCCCGCCGGTCGAGCACGTGCAGCCACAGCAGCGTGGCGAGGCTCCCGATCGGCGTGATCTTCGGCCCCAGGTCGGAGCCGATCACGTTGGCGTACACCATGGCCTCGTGCGCGAGCCCGGTCGCGCCCGCGCCCGCGATGGCCAGCGCCGCGATGAGCACGGTCGGCAGGTTGTTCATGATCGAGGCGAGCACGGCGACGACGACTCCGGTGCCGACGGCGGCGCTGAGCGTCCCGTGCGCGCCGAACCAGCCGAACAGCGCGGCGAGCTCCCGGGTCAGCCCTTGGTTGCGCAGCCCGTAGACGACCAGGTACATGCCGATGCTGAACAGCACGATCTGCCACGGCGCCTCGCGCAGCACCTTGCCGACGGGGATCCGCCGCTCGCGGGCCGCCGCGGCCCCGCGGTAGAGGAAGCGGGGCCACCGGCCCGCGACGGACAGCAGCACCACCGCACCGCCGCCGAGCACGCCGGACAGCGGGATGCCCAGCGGTTCGGCGGTGAAGTAGCCGATCAGCAGCAGTCCCAGCACCACCCATCCGGCGCGGAAGGTGAGCCGGTCGCGGATGGCGGTGGCGGGTTCGGCGAGCGAGTCGAGCTCGTACTCGCGCGGGATGTCGCGGCGGAAGTACCACAGCAGCACCGCGAGGCTCGCCGCCACGGAGACCAGCCCGACGGGCACCATCACCACCGCGTAGCGGGCGAACCCGATGCCGAAGAAGTCGGCCGACACGATGTTGACCAGGTTGGACACCACCAGCGGCAGGCTGCCGGTGTCGGCGACGAATCCGGTGGCGAGCGCGAACCCGAGGGCGGCGGCCGGGCTGAACCGCAGCGCCAGCACGATCTGCAGCACGATGGGCGTGAGGATGAGCGCGGCGCCGTCGTTGGCGAACACCGCGGAGATCGCCGCGCCGAGCAGCACCACGAGCACGAACAGCCGCCGCCCGTGCCCGCCGCCCCAGCGCGCCACGTGCAGCGCGGCCCATTCGAAGAACCCGGACTCGTCGAGCAGCAGCGACACGAGCACGATGGCCACGAACGCGAGCGTCGCGTTCCACACCAGACCGACCACGGTGGGCACGTCGTGCAGCGCGACGACTCCGGTGAGCAGCGCCGCCGCCGCGCCGAGCAGGGCGCTCCACCCGATGCCGAGCCCGCCGGGACGCCGGATCACCAGCGCCAGGGTCAGCACGAAGATCAGCCCGGCGACCACCGTCATCATCAGTTCGACACTCCTGCGCCGGCCGCGCCCGCGCCGACCCCGATCCCGTCCGTTCGGCCGGGGTCCGGTGCGCGGCCACCGCCGCACGCCCGTCCGCGGCGCCCGGAGCAGTACACCAGCCGGGCCTGCGCGGCCCGGCACCGGTCAGCGGTTCATGGCCGCCGCGAACAGCGGCACGACCCGGTCGAGCGCGTAGGAGGTGCCGACGACGGTGGCGCTGGCGAAGGACTGCGACATCACCTGGTCGGTGAACACCACATCCCGCCCGGCCCGCGCCGAGGGCACCGACCGGTACAGCGGATCGCCGATGAGGTCCTGCGGGTCGTAGCCGATGGTCGTCATCACGGTCAGGTCGGCGTCGAGCAGGTCGAGCCGCTCCTGGGAGATCGGCACCGAGAACGCGCTGGTCGCGAGTTCCTGCACGCGCGGCGAGTTGCGGAAGCCGAGGGCCTGCATGAAGTCGACGCGGCTGGTGCCCGCCCGGTAGGCGCCGAAGCCGCGGACGGTGCGCGCGCCGACGACGGTGCTGGCGCCGACGAATTCGGGGTGCTCCTGCGCGGCCCTGGCGAACTTGGCGTCGAGGTCGTCGCGCAGCCGCCGCGCCTCCTGCTGCTTGCCGAGGGCGGTGCCGATCAGGTCGAGCTGCTGTTGCCAGGAGGTGGTGTACTGCTCGGCGCCTTCGGGGATGCTGACCACGGGCACGCCGAGCCCGGAGAGCTGGTCGTAGCGGTCCCGCGCACCGCTGGCCCTGGTGTCCAGGATGAGGTCGGGGGCGAGTCCGGCGAGCCGCTCCATGTTCACCTCGAGGGTGCCGAGCATCGGCGGCGGCGCGGGTTCGTAGCGGTGCTGCACCCACTCCCCCAGGCCGTCGCCGCCGACGCCGAGCCAGTCGGCGGTGCCGACGGGCTGCACGCCGAGGGCGAGCGCGACCTCCGCGTCACCCCAGCCGAGGGTGACGACCCGCTGCGGCCGCTTCGGGATGGTGACCTCGCCGAAGGCGGTGGACACGGTGACCGGGGCCCACCCGTCGTCGCCGTCGGTCCCGCCGGGTGCGGTCGGGGCGGGCGAGCAGCCCGCGACGATCAGGAGCGCGCTGAGCAGGGTGGTCACCAGTGCGGCGCCGCGGGTACGGGCAGGCATGAGCTACTCCTCTGAACTTAACTTCGCCTACCCTAACTTCCTGATCAGCGCCGCCGTAGATGAACGCGGTCACACGTCAGACCGTGGTCACCACGTTGCGCAGCGGTTCCCCCGCGGCCAGCCGCCCGATGTTGGCGATGATGTCCTGCGCCCGCCCGGCGAAGGTCTGCCGGGTGAGCCCGGAGGAGTGCGGGGTCATCAGCACGTTGCCGAGTTCGTGGAACGGCAGCGAGCTCGGGTGCCGCACCTCGCCGGGCGCCGGGTAGTCGTACCAGACGTCGATGGCGGCGCCGCCGATCACGCCGTCGCGCAGCGCCGCGTACAGCGCCCCTTCCTCGACGACGGGGCCGCGGCCGACGTTGACGAGCACCGCGTGCTCCCGCATCCGGGCGAGTTCGGCGGCACCGATCAGCCCGGTGGTGTCCGCGGTCAGCGGGACGGAGAGCACCACGACGTCGGAGGCGTCGAGCAGCGCGTCGAGCCGGTCGGTGGTGTCGGCCCAGTCCAGCCCTTCGGCGGCGGCGTCCACTTCGCCGCGGCGGGTGACGGCGATCCCGGCGGCTTCGAACGCCCGGAACCGCTGCCAGGTGAGCTGTCCGATGTGACCGAAGCCGACGAATCCGATGGTGGCGCCGGTGAGCGAGTCGAGCCACGGAGCCTGCGGGTCGTAGACGGGGGTGGCCCAGCGCCCTGCGCGCAGCGCGGCGTCCTGCACGCGCAGCTCGCGGCGGACGACGGTGGTGGCGGCGACGACGTGCTCCGCGATGGACTTCTCGTGGTGGAAGGTGTTCGCGACGATCGTCCCGGCGGGCAGCGCGCCGGTGGCGATGCCGTCGGCGCCCGCGCCCGCGGCGTGCACCAGCTTCAGCCGGGTGCCGAGCGCGGCGAGCTCGGCGGGCAGGTTGCCGGAGACGTACACGTCGGCGTCGGCGATCGCGGCGCGCACCGCGGCGTCGTCCTGCCGGTCGGGCCAGCGCGCGGTGGTGCCCGCGGGGAGTCCGGCTTCGATCTCGGCGCGCAGCGGCAGCAGGTTGGTGTCGGCGATGACGACGGTCAGGCCGGGGGTGGTCATGCGGTCTCCTCACTGGCACCGAGGACGGTGCCGCTGCTCGGGCGGCGCGGCCATCTTCGCAGTCCAGCGGGGATTTCCGGTCGGATGCGGACGAGGATCACGTGCGACGCGGTCCGCTGTGGACGGTGCAGCGGGTTGACCGGAGCGCGCACCGGCACATAGGTTACCGACGAGTAATATGACCGCGTTCCGCACACCCGGAGGAGATCACCGATGCCCTCGACGCTGGAGCTGTGGCGCAGGCTCTCGCCCCGCCCGCTCGGGACCAGGCTGTTCTCCTGGGGCGTGTGCCTGCGCGCCCCGTACTTCCGCACGGTGCGGCCGCACGTCGTCCGGCTCGAACCGGGCCGCTGCGAGGTGCGCGCGAAGAAGCGGCGCGCGGTGCACAACCACATCGGCACCTTCCACGCGATCGCCGCGTGCAACGTCGCCGAGGTCGCCGCCGGGATGCTCGCGGAGGCGAGCGTGCCCGCCACGCACCGCTGGATCCCGGTGGGGATGCAGGTGCACTACGTGGCGAAGGCCGCCACCGACGTGCTCGGCATCGCCGAGCTCGACCCCGTTCCCGAGCCCGGCGCGGCCGACTGGGTGGTCCCGGTGCGCATCCTCGACACGACGGGCACCCCGGTCGTCACCGCGGACATCACCCTCCGCGTCTCCCCGAAGAAGAAACCCACCCCCTGACCAGCTCTCTTCCGCCCGTCAGCGGCGAAGCCGCTGAGCGGACGACCACGCACGCCACCGGCACCGCCGCGGGTTCTCAGCTGCTTCCTCGCGAGGACAGCGATTTCTCCTGTGGCGGAGCCACCGGTGAAATCGATCCCGCAGCGAGGAAGCCGCTGAGGTTCCGCCACCCCACCCCCTCGCAACAGGAGCACAGCACAACAACAAAAAACTCGGCAGCTTCTCGGGCGGGGCTTCTGGGTCAGGTGGCGCCCTGATCGAGAAGGGTCCCGCGGCCGGGAAGCCGCCGAGTTCTGCACCGCCGCCTCAGCGGCGGGCGGGTGCGCGGGAGGTCAGTGCGCGACGACGGTGTTGTCCTCGGGCAGCGCCGCCGCTTCCTGCTTGGCCTCCTCGCTGGGGGTGCTGATGATCAGCGCGAGCACGCTGCTGGCCAGGTGCAGCACGGCGTAGATCCACATGACGCCCTGGATGCCGATGATGCCGATGAACGCGGTGCCGATGGCCGGGCCGACGGCCTGGCTGGCACCGGCGCCGAGGGTGTAGGTCGACATGACCTGGCCCTTGCGGCCGGGGGCGTGCTGGGTCATCAGCGGGGGCAGCGGGACGTAGCCGGCGAGGCCGATGCCGAAGATGGCGACGATGATCGCGACCGGGATGTAGCTGTGGCCGACCGCGTTCGGCACGTAGTACAGGCCCAGGCAGGACACGGCGCCGAGCACACCGCCGAACCAGACGATGGTCTTGTGCCTGCTCCAGCGGTCGCCGAGCACGCCGAACGCGACCACACCGGCCAGGTTCGAGCCCATCATGATCATCAGCAGCGTGGACCACTCTTCGGAGTTGAACCCGACCTGCTCGATCAGGTACAGCGGGGTGAAGACCCACACGCCGAACTGCGAGGTGGTGTTGATGAGCCGGGTCAGCGCGCCCAGGCCGACCTTCGGCCGCTCGAACATGATCGTCACGCAGCCGACGAGCGTCTTGACCATGCTGGTGCCCTCGGTCGCCAGCGGCACGAACCCGGAGCGCTCCTTGAGCATCGTGAACACGATGATCGAGCCCGCGGCGATCAGGGCGAGCGAGACCCACAGCGTCGGGTAGAAGCCCAGCGCGGGCTTGAGCCCGGCGACGAGGGCGGACCCGAGCACCGGGTAGCCCATGGTGAACGAGAACCAGTACCAGCCGAGCGCCTTGCTGATCTGCTTCTCCGGCGCCCCGACCATGATCCAGACGAGGAAGCCGTAGGCGAACAGCGGATAGCCGAGGCCGCGGATCCCGTAGGTCAGCAGGATCAGCACGTAGTTGCTGGTGGGGATGCCGACGGTCAGCATCAGGACGTGGCAGACGGCCCACAGCGCGGCGCCCACCATCATGACCTTGCGCGGCCCCCAGCGGTCGGACAGACCGCCTGCGAGGAAGGCGCCGACGGCCGCCGCCAGGCCGTAGACGGTGAAGACGATGCCGACGCTGGACTCGGCGAAGCCCAGGTCGACCTTGAAGAAGGTGGAGAGGTAACTGGTCTCCACCCCGTCGCCGATCATGAACAGCAACATGCCGACGTAGCCCCAGAGCAGGACTCGCGGGATGCCGATGCGATCGAAGAACGTCGTCCCGCCGCCGGACGACGCGGATGCGGGCGGTTCGTGGTCGGTAGATACCACGGTGCTGACCTCCTGGCGGGCTTCGGTGCCCGGGTAGGTGGAGCCGGATCGCGTCGCCTGAGCTCGACGATCCGAATGTTTTTCCTGGTCACCGCCTTGCGGTGGTGACTTCGGCACGTCCGGCCGGTCGCGGTGGTCGCGGCGGACAGCCGGGTGTGTGAGAACAAGATGCTAGATATCTGAGATCTTTTCAAGATCTTCACGCAAAATATGAGATAACTAGGGGGTCACGGGGCTCGCGGGATGTGGGATAACTAGGGGACCGAGGGGAGAGCGATGTCCATCCGGAAGTCCAAGGCGGAGGTCGAGCAGCGGCGCCAGGCGGTGCTCCGCCACGTCAGCAAGGGCGGCGAGGTGCGCATCGACGACCTCGCGGCCCGGCTCGGCGTCAGCCTGATGACGATGCACCGCGACCTCGACGACCTGCACGAGCGCAAGCTGCTGCACAAGCGGCGCGCCGTCGCCATGGCGCTGTCCACCGTGGACATCGAGAGTTCGTTGCAGTTCCGGGAGAACATGCACCGCGAGGCCAAGACGGCCATCGGCGACGAGCTGCGCAACCACGTCTCCCCCGGCAGCACCGTGCTGCTCGACTGCGGCAGCACGCTGTTCCCGCTCGCCCGGCTGCTCGGCCAGAGCGAGCACAACCACGTGATCACGAACTCGCTGCGGGTCGCGTACCTGCTGGCCGATTCGACCGCGCAGGTGACGCTGCTCGGCGACCGGTTCTACCCGGAGTTCGAGTCCTGCGCGGGTCTCGAAGTGCTCCGCCAGCTCGACCGGTTCCACATCGATGTGGCCTTCCTCACCGCGACCTGCGTGCACGAGGGGCGGCTCTCGCACCCGGTCCGGGAGTACGCCGACAACAAGGCGGCGTTCGTCGCGGCCGCCGACCGGGCGGTGCTCGCGGTGGACAACAGCAAGTTCGGCCGCTCCGCCACCTACGCGTACGGGGACCTCACCGGCTACGACACGCTGATCACCGACGACGCGGCGCCGCCCGGCGAGACCGCGCTGGCCCAGGCCCTCGGCGTCCAGGTGCACGCCGTCGCCCAGACCTGGGAGGACGGCTGATCCCCGGTCCCCACAGGTGAACGGCCCACCTGCCCGGCGACACCGGGCGAATGGGCCACTCGCCTGGCGTTCAGGCGCCGGGGACGAGTTCCGCCAGCCACTGCCAGCGGTCGCCGCCGCCGGCCGGGGTGGCGTTGAAGTACTCCCAGCCGGTGACCCCGCCGAACTCGGGGTACTTCGCGCGCAGCTCGCCGAGCACGCCGCGCAGCGTCGCCGCGTCCACGTAGCCGGAGCCGCCGTTGCCCTGGTTCGTCAGCGCCGTCACCGTGATCCGCCCGGGCGGGATCACCCCGCGCTGCACGATCGCGTCGAAGTCCGCCGTGGACGAGGCATCGCCCCACCCGTTGTAGAACTGGGTGTTGAAGAAGGCGATCTCGTCGCCCACGTCGCGGTAGAGCTGGTCGTAGTCGAAGCCGGACAGGTTCCCGCCGCCGGACAGCGCGCTGGCCACCGGTCCCATCGAGATCACGAAGTCGGTGCCGAAGCCGGTGCGCAGCGCGGTGATGACGCGCTCGATCCCCGGCAGCGACATCTCCTCTTCGACGTTGAGGTCGATCCCGTCGAGCCGGTGCTCGGTGATCAGGTCCCGCAGCAGCGGGTAGTAGGTGTCGAACTCGGCGTCCAGCCGCTGGAAGCTGCCGTGCCCGGCGCCGCCGACCATGCCGAGCACCCGCACGCCCTCGCCCTGCACCGCGGCCAGATCCGTCCACATCGGATCGAACTTGGGGTCGTCCGGCGGATCGTCGTTGAGGTGCACCTCCGTCGGCGAGTTCAGGTGGATCGCGCCGACGATGAGGTCGGTGACCGGCACGTCGTGGTCGGTGAGCTCGCGGGGCGAGACGTAGCGGTCGCCGTCGTACTGGGTCTGGTAGTACATCGCGGCGTGCTCGCCACCCGCGGCGTCGGCCCGCGGCCGCACCTCCACGACCAGCGCGAGCACCACGGCCAGCAGGATCGCGGTCGCCGCGATCAGCGACGCGCGCAGGACGCCGACGCGGTGCGGCACCGGGAACTGGAGACTCATCCGGACATTCCTCGTTTCCTCGCCCGCGCACTGGCGGAACCATTCGATCGCGCCGCACCGGGCCGGTCAACGCCACGAACGGAGCAACGCGCTCCCGTTTACCGTTCGGCGTCCCGCTCGGTGGTGAGGTCGCGGTCCCGGGTCTCCGGCGCCAGCCAGGTCGCGACCCCGCTGACCAGTGCCAGCAGCGACATGTACACCGCGACCGGGATCCACGACCCGGCGAACGCGGCGACCAGCGCGGTGCACACCAGCGGCGCGATCCCGCCGCCCAGCACCGAGGAGAACTCGCGGCCCAGCGTGACGCCCGCGTAGCGGTAGCGGCTGCCGAACAGCTCCGGGAAGTAGCTCATCTGCACCCCGACCAGGCCGTGGCAGGCCAGCACGAAACCGAGCACGACCACCACCACGATCGCCGCGGTGGAGCCGGTGCCCAGCGCGAGGAAGCTCGGTCCGGGCAGCAGCACCAGCGCGGCGAAGATCGCCCCGGACACCGGCCTGCGGCCGAACCGGTCGGACAGGCGGCCGAAGCCGAACGCGGCGATCCCGCCGCACAGCGCTCCGATCAGCAGTACCTTCGGCACCAGGTCGGCGTCGATCCCGACCGAGGACACCAGGTAGGAGGCCATGAACACCTGGTACGTGTAGGACTGCGTGCTCACGCCGAGGTTCATCAGGAACACCAGCAGCAGCGGGCGCCTGCCGTGCCGGAACACCTCGGCGACGGGGCGGCGCGGCTCGGCGTCGTGGGCGCGCAGCTCCTGGAACACGGGGCTCTCGGCGAGCCTGCGCCGCAGCACGAGGGCGGCGACGGTGACGAGCAGGCTGCTGGCGAACACGACCCGCCAGCCCCAGCTCAGCAGCTGGTCCGGCGGCAGCAGCTGCGCCAGCACCCACGCGACGGCACCGACGGCGGTGCCCAGCGCGGCCCCGGTCATCACCAGCGCGGCGAGCCGGCCGCGGCGGCCCGGGGCGGCGGTCTCGGTGAGCAGCGTCGCTCCCCCGGCCTGCTCGGCTCCCGCCCCGAGCCCCTGCAGGCAGCGGCACAGCACCAGCAGCACCGGCGCGAGCAGCCCCACCTGGTCGAAGGTGGGCAGCAGCCCGATGGCGAGCGTCGACCCGCCCATCAGCAGCAACGTCGCGACCAGCACCCACTTGCGGCCGAGCCGGTCGCCGAGCCGGGAGAAGATCAGGCCGCCGAGCGGGCGCGCCGCGAACCCGACCGCGTAGGTGCTGAAGCTGGCCAGCAGCCCGGCGGCCGGGGAGATCCCGGGGAAGAACAGGTCGCTGAACACCAGCGCGGACGCGGTGCCGTAGATGACGAAGTCGTACTGCTCCAGGGCGGTGCCGATCAGGCCGGCCCAGGCCGCGCGGCGGACCGCGCGCTGATCGGGCCGCGGCGGGGCGGGGGCGGTGCCGGTTGCTGCGGTGCTGTCCATGCGTCCTCGGATGGATCAGGTCGCGGGTGGCGACGGGCGGGTGCGGACTGCCTGTCTCGCTGCTTCTGTTGCGTGGTGCTCGGGTGGCGGAACCTCAGCGGCTTCCTCGCTGCGAGATCGTTTTCACCGGTGGCTCCGCCACGTGCGAAAACGCTGTCCTCGCGAGGAAGTCACTGGGACCCGCGGCGGTGCCGGGTACGTGCTGGGTCGTCGGCTCAGCGGCTTCGCCGCTGACGGGAAACCGACACGACCCGCCGGGCGGGTTCAGCGACGGGCGGTCAGGAGGAGCCCGCCTCGGCGGCGGCGGCCTTCGGCCCGTGCCGGGCGAGCAGGTCCAGGAGTTCGGCGACGCGGCCGGTGAACGCGGTGTGCCCGGCGAGTTCGGCGCCGAACAGGCGATCCACGATCCGGTCCACATCGGACGAACCTCGTCGCATCCAGTCCACGATGGACTCGCGAGCGGGGTCGGACATCGCCGCCGCGTGCGGGCCGGTCTCGGCGCCCAGGCAGCGCAGGTAGGCGGCGACGGTCAGCGCCAGCTGCTGCGGCACCCGCCCGGCGCGCAGGTGCGCCAGCGCCGGGTCCGGCACGCGCTGGGCGAGCTTGACCGAACCGTCCGAACCGACCTGGCGGGTGCGGTGGCCCAGCGCCGAGTTCGCCCACCGCTCGAAGAGGCTCGCGAGGTAGTCCTCGGCGTCGACGGCGGCGGGCACGGTCAGCGTCGGCAGGTAGTCCGCGCGCAGCGCCCGGTCGGCGGCGTCGGCGATGAACGGGCGGGCGATCGCCTCCGGGATCGTGTCGCACCCGTCGAGGGCACCCAGGTAGGCGATCAGCGAGTGGGTTCCGTTGAGCAGCCGCAACTTCAGCAGCTCGTAGGCCTCGACGTCGTCGGTGATCAGCGCCCCGGCGTGCTCCCAGGCCGGTCGGCCCGCGGCGAAGTCGTCCTCCAGCACCCACATGCTGAACGGTTCGGCGGGCACCGGCACCGCGTCGCGCACCCCGAGCAGCTCCCGCACCTCGGCGCGGTGCGCGTCGGTGGTGGCGGGCACGATGCGGTCCACCATGCTGTTCGGGAAGGTGACCGCGGTGTCCGTCCAGCGCTGCAACTCCTCGCGTTCGGCGGCGGGCAGTTCGGCGGTGAACTCCCGCACCAGCCGCGCCGTCTGCCGCCCGTTGCCGCCGAGGTTGTCGCAGCTGAGCACGGTGATCGGGCCGGCACCGGCGCGCATCCGGCGCTGCAGGCCGCGCACGATGCGGCCGATGGTGGTGCGCGGTGGTGCGTCGCCGCGCAGGTCGGCGCGGACCGGCTCGGCGTCGAGGTCCAGCGCGCGGGTGCTCGGGGCGTAGGTGTAGCCGTGCTCGGTGACGGTGATCGTCACGATCCGGGTGTCCGGGGCCGCGATCGCGTCCAGCACCGCCGCCGGTTCGTGGGCGGCGACGAGCGCACCGGTGTGCACGCCGGGGACGGTGGCGGTGCTGCCCGCGGGCGAGGATTCGAGGACGGCGTAGCGCAGGTCCTGCTCCCGCATCGCGGTGGCGACGGAGGTGGAATTCCCCGCCACGCCGAGGATTCCCCACGGCCCGTCGGTGTGCGCGAGCGCGCGGGCGGTGTGCACCGCCTGGTGCGCGCGGTGGAAGTTGCCCAGTCCCAAGTGGACGATGCCGGTGCGTTCCGGCGGAGCCGGGCGCAGCAGCGCGTGCGCGGGGACCGAGTCGGCGCCGAGCCGGGGCGTGGTCATCTGCTCACCAATCCGTCATCGAACCGTCGCGGCGGCGCGCGACGGGCAGGTAGGCGGGTTCGTAGGGGAATTTCGCGGCGGCGGCCTCGTCGACGGTGACGCCCAGGCCCGGTTCCTCGCCCGGGTGCAGGTGGCCGTCGGCGAAGCTCCAGGCGTGCGGGAACACCTCGTGCACCTGCTCGGGGTAGCCCATGTACTCCTGGATCGCGAAGTTCGGGGTGCTCAGCCCCACGTGCAGCGAGGCGCCCAGCGCCACCGGCGACACGTCCGACGGGCCGTGCGGGCCGAGCTTCACCTGCCAGAGCTCGGCGAGCGCCGCGATCCGCCGCAGGTGCGTGATGCCCCCGGCGTGCGTGACGCAGGTGCGCACGAAGTCGATGAGCTGCTCGGTGATCAGCGATTGGCAGTCCCACACGGTGTTGAACACCTCGCCGATCGCCAGCGGTGCCGTGGTGTGCGCGCGGACGTGGCGCAGCACCTCCTGGTTCTCGGCGGGGGTGACGTCCTCCAGCCAGAACAGGTCCACCGGTTCCAGCGCCCGCCCCAGCCGCGCCGCCTCGCCCGGGGTGAGCCGGTGGTGCGCGTCGTGCAGCAGGTGCAGCTCCGGGCCGACGTGCTCGCGCACCGCGGACAGCACCCGCGGGGCGTGCCGCAGGTAGGCGGCGGTGTCCCACACCTCCTCGACCGGTGCGGCACCGCGCCCGGCCGGTTCGTAGCCGTCGCCACCGCGGTGCACCCCGTAGACGGTGTCCAGCCCCGGCACCCCGGATTGCGCCCGCACCGCCAGGAAACCCTCCGCGCGGCGCGCGTCCACCGAGTCCAGCAGTTCCGGCACGTCCCAGCCGGTGGCGTGGGCGTAGCTCAGCACCCGGTCGCGGACGGCACCGCCCAGCAGCTGGTACACCGGCAGCCCCGCGGTCTTGCCCTTGACGTCCCACAGCGCCAGGTCCACCGCGCCGATCGCGGTCATCGTGATCGGCCCGCGCCGCCAGTAGGCGCCGCGGTACAGGTACTGCCAGGTGTCCTCGATGCGCGCCGGATCGCGGCCGATCAGCAGCGGCGCCAGGTGATCCCGCAGGTAGGCGGCGACGGCCAGCTCCCGGCCGTTGAGCGTCGCGTCGCCCCAGCCGACCACGCCGTCCGCGGTGGTGATCTTGAGAGTGGTGAAGTTGCGGCCCGGGCTGGTGAGCAGCACTTCGGCGGCGACGATGCGGTCCCGGCTCATGCGGTCTCCTCGCGGACGGGGCCCGTGGTGCCGCGCACCACGAGCTGGGTGGGCAGGCGCAGGGTGCGCGGCAGGCTCCGCTGCCCGGCGAGGGACCGGCCCAGCAGTTCCAGGCTCGCCGCGCCCGCCCGGCCGACCGGGGCCGCGATGCTGGTCAGCGCCGGGTGGGTGATCTCGGCGAGCGGGATGTCGTCGAAGCCGACCACGCTGAGCCCGTCCGGGGCGTGCACGCCCAGCGCGCGGGCGCCGGAGACGACGCCGAGCGCCACCAGGTCGTTGTGCGCGATCACCGCGGTCGCCCCGGCCGCGAGCACCCCCGCCGCCGCGGCGGTCCCGCCCGCCACCGTCTCCGCCTGGTTGCCCAGCACGTCCAGCCGCACGCCCGCCCGCTCGGCGAGCTCGGTGACCAGGCCGAGCCGGTGCGCGTTCGACCAGGACCGGGCCGAGCCCTGCACGTAGGCGAGGTGGCGGTGCCCCAGCGCCGACAGGTAGTCCACCGCCTGCCGCAGCCCGTCGGTGGCGTCGGACAGCACGCAGTCGACGCCGGTCGCGGCCCGGTTCACCAGCACCGCCGGGGTCCGCCCGCACAGCGCCAGCAGTTCCGCCGCGTCCAGCCGCGGCGAGCACACCACGATCCCGTCCGCGCGACCGCGCAGGTGGGCGAGCACGTCGCGCTCCCGGTCCGGGTCGAAGGCCGTGTCCGCCAGCAGCACCGTCTGCGACCGGTGCCAGCCCTCGGCCTGGGCCGACTTCACGAAGGCGCCGAACACCGGGTTCGCGATGTCCGGCACGACGACCGCGACCGTGCCGCCCCGGTCGGGCGCGGGCCGGCGGGAGCGGCCCGGTTCGTAGCCGACCGCCTGGGCGGCGGCGAGCACCTTGCGGAGGGTGTCCGCGCCGAGCCTGCCGGGTTCGCTGAACGCGCGGGAAGCGGTCGACAGGGCCACTTCCGCGTGCCGCGCCACGTCGGTGAGCGTCGCCGCCACGTCTCCTCCTCGGGCCGCACGTCGTCGGTGATCGGTGCGGGTGCGAGTCATCGAACGGCACGTTGCGCAAGCTTGTCAACGAGTTGCCGAAAGCTTGCCGACGGCTGCCCGGTGATCGGCGGAGCACTTCCGGTGACCGGGCGAGCGCTCTCCGTTCGCCCGGCGAATGCTCTCCGCTCCCCGGGCGAATGCCGCCCGCTTTCGAGCACTGCCCGCTCCCCGAGAGGGACGCCGCCCGATCGCCGGACGAATGCCGCCCGCTTTCCGAACGAGCACTGGCCACTCCCCGGGAGAGACGCCGCCCGATCGCCGTGCGAACGCCGCCCGCTTTCCGGAGGCACGCCCGATCGCCGGACGAACACCGCCCGATGACCGGCCAGGCGCTCCGGGCGACCGGCTGAAGGCCGCCGGCCCGCCCGCCGAGCGCCGCCCGGTGATCGGCCGAACGCGGCCCGGCGACCGACCAGGGATTCCTCGGTGACCGGCCGAACGCACGCAGTAGTCCTATGTGGACCCGTACGGCCGCACCGGGAGACCGCGCCCCGCACCGCGAACCACGAACAGCGCCCCCGACTCCGGGTACGCCCGCACGTCCACCTCCTGCCGGGACGTCGTGACGTACAGGTCCGCGAGGTCCGGGCCACCGAAGGTGCAGGCCGTGACCCGCGGGACCGGCAGCTCCACCACCGCCAGCAGCGCCCCGTCCGGCGAGTACCGGTGCACCGCTCCCCCACCCCACAGTGCCACCCACGGGCAGCCCGCCGCGTCCACGGTCAGCCCGTCCGGCGCGCCGAGCTCCGGGGAGATCCGCACCAGCTCGCGCCGGCCGGTGAGCTCGCCGCCCCGGTAGTCGAAGACGTCCACCCGCTGCGTCGGCGTGTCGACGTAGTAGGCGGTGCCGCCGTCCGGGCTCCACGCCAGGCCGTTCGAGATCGTCACGCCGTCCAGCACCGGCTCGACGTTCCCGGCACCGTCCAGCCGGTGCAGCCGACCCGCGCCCGGCGTCGCGCCGTAGGCCATCGAGCCGCAGTAGAAGCGGCCGTCCGGGTCGCACCCGCCCTCGTTCATCCGCACGCCCGGGTCCGTCCACAGCGGACTCAACGGCCGGACGTCGGCGAGCTCGTCGTCGGCGAACGCGAACCCGCGCTCCAGCGCCAGCACCGCACCACCGCCCGCCTTCGGCCGCAACGCCGCCGCGACCGAACCCACGTGCGACCGCCGCACCGCGCCGTCCGGCAGCAGGGTGAGCACGTCACCGGCGAGCATGTCCACCCACCGCAGCCCCGGCCAGCTGTCGTGCCACACCGGCCCTTCCCCGTGCTCCGCGCACGCACCGGTCACCTGCTCGACCCGGAACCGCTCGACCCCGCCCATCACACCTCCGCTCCGGGCGAACGGAACGACCGTTCGCCGAACGAGCTCGGACCAACAGTCCGCGCACCCGGATGCCACCCGCCCCCCGAACCCGAGCGAACGACCGTTCGCCAAACGAGCTCCGACGGGCACACCCCACCCACCGACCACCACCACGACCCCGCCCACCCCCGGAGTGAACGGACCGTTCGCCCAACGAAGACCGGACCAACGACCCGTTCACCCGCCCCCCGCACCCCTCGAACTGGAGTGAACGGACCGTTCGCCCAAGTAGATGGGACGAACGGTCCGTTCACTCCACCCAGCGGGGAGACGATCTCGGTCGGGTTCTGAGTGAACGGACCGTTCGACCAACTAGATCGGACGAACGGTCCGTTCACTCCCCGCCGTTGGGGTGAGGAGGATCTTGCCCACCTGCGGGCCGGAGTCGGTGAGGGTCTCCAGGGCCTCGTCGGCGTCGGCCAGGTCGAACTCGTGGGTGATGATCCGGCCCGGGTCGAGGACTCCGGCCGTGAACAGCCGCACCACGTGCGTCCAGGCCCGGGACGGCGCACCGAACACGGTATGCAGGGTGAGCTGCGCGGACACCAGCCGCGCGGTCACCAGCGAGTCCGATTCGGGCGGCAGCCCGGTGAGCGCGACCCGCCCGCCGCGCCGGGCCAGCCGGGTCGCCAGGTGCGCGGCGCCGGGCGTCCCGGCGGTCTCCAGCACCGCGTCGAACCGGCCGCAGCGGCGCACCGCTTCGAGCGGGGTGAGCACCGCGGTGGCGCCGCACGACTCCGCGAGCTCCTCCCGCCCGGTGCGCGGTTCGACGACGACGAGCTCCGCGGGCCCGGCGGCGGCGAGCAGCTGCGCCCCGAGCAGCCCGAGGCTGCCACCACCGACCACCGCGACCCGTTCACCGGCGACCCCGCCGAGCCGCAGGCACGCCTCACCCACGCAGGCCGCGGGTTCGAGCACGGCCGCGGCCCGCAGGTCGGCTTCGGGCGGCAGCACGTGCAGCAGCCGCGCGGGCAGCACCAGGTGGTCGCACCAGGCGCCGGGCGAGGTGAACCCGGTTTCGGCGTACCCGGTGCTGCACAGGTTGTTCTCGCCGCGACGGCACGCGTCGCAGGACTGGCAGCCGCGGAACCCTTCGCCGACGACGGGGTGCCCGAGGTACTCGGCGGGGACGTCGGGTCCGACGGCGAGCACGGTGCCGGACCACTCGTGGCCGGGCACCACCGGGTAGCGGACGAACCCGTCGGGCCGCCCACCGGTGAACAGTTCCCGGTCGGAGCCGCAGATGCCGCTCCAGGCGATGCGGACCAGCGCCTCGCCCGGCCCGGGTTCGACGGGGTCGGCGGGGGCGACCCGGAGTTCGCCGGGCCGGTCGATGATGACGGCGCGCGCGGTCACCGGCCGCTCCCGGTGCCGCGGAACTGCCAGTCCTGCGCGTAGAGGTCGAAGTGGGCGCTCTCCGGCGGGTGTTCGCGCACGAAGTCCACGTCGAGCTCCACGCCGAGCCCGGGTGCGGTGGGCAGCGCGAAGTGGCCGTCGACGACTTCGGGCAGCCCGGGCGCGGCCTGCTGCACGTGCCGGTCGGCGAAGTCGTTGAAGTGCTCCTGGATCTTGAAGTTGGTGGTGGCCGCGGCGAGGTGCAGGTTCGCGGCGGTGAGCACGGGCCCGCCGACGTTGTGCGGCGCGACGAGCACGTAGTGCGTTTCGGCGGTGGCGGCGAGCTTGCGGGTCTCCTGGATGCCGCCGAGGTGGCCGATGTCGGGCTGGATGATGTCGGCGGCGCGCCGCTCGAACAGCTCGCGGTACTCGATGCGGTCGTGCACGCGTTCCCCGGTGGCGACCGGCACGTCCACCTTCTCAGCCACTGTGGACAGTGCAGCGAAGTTCTCCGGTGGCACGGGTTCTTCGATCCAGCTGGGCTGGTAAGGCGCGAGCTCCCCCGCGATGCGGACGGCTTCGGCGGGGGTGAACCGGCCGTGCATCTCGACGAGCAGTTCCACGTCGGGACCGACGGCGTCGCGGACGGCTTCGACGAGGGACACCGACCGACGGCGCTCGTCGGCCTCCAGCTCCCAGCGGCCAGGTCCGAACGGGTCGAACTTGAGCGCGCGGTAGCCGCGGTCGACGACTTCCCTCGCCGCGGCGTGGAATTCCGCCGGTTCTCGCTCCACCGTGTACCAGCCGTTGGCGTAGGCCTTGATGCGGTCCCGGACCTTGCCGCCGAGCAGCCGCCACACGGGCTGGCCGAGGGCCTTGCCGATGATGTCCCAGCAGGCCATCTCGACGCAGGCGATCCCGGACATGGCGATCTCCCCGGCCCGCCCGTAGTCGCCGTGCTTCATCCGCCACACCAGGGATTCCAGGTCGAACGGGTCGGTGCCGACGAGGTGGCGCGGTTCGGCTTCGCGCAGGTACCCGAGCAGCGCCTGGGTGTGCCCGAGCATCCGGGTCTCGCCGACGCCGACGAGCCCGTCGTCGGTGTGCACCCGCACGTAGGTGAGGTCGCGCCACGGGGTGCCGAGCACGAAGGTGTCCAGGTGGCTGATCTTCATCCGTCGTCCGCTCCGATCCGTTCTCGGCCAGGGAGGAACCCGCTCATCCCGCGGGCGTGTCGTGGCGCAGCGGCCGGATCCACTGCCACAGCAGGAAGAACGCGCCGACGAGCAGCATCGACGACCCGGTCCACAGGTTGATGTTGATGCCCTGCGCCTTGGCGATCGCGTCCGCGCCGGCGAACAGCCCGGCGCCGCCGATCAGCAGCCCGTAGAACACGAACAGCCCGCCGATCACGCTGCGCACGTCGAACAGCCGGGCCGCGGTGCCGGAGCCGCGTTCCAGCTCCGCCACGTCGGCGGCGTGCTCGTCGGGTGTGCCGTGCGGTTCCGGTTCGGTCATGGCGGCCTCCTTTCCGTTGCACATCAGGGGAGAACTCAGAACGAGAAGGGGAGGTAGCAGAGCGCGGCGAGCACGATCGCGCCCCAGCCGAGCAGCGCGGGCCTGCGGTACCAGGCGGAGTCCCCGGGCAGCACCTCGCCGGTGTCGCGGGCCGCGGCGCGGGAGTAGACGAGGCCGCGCAGCTCGTGGTCCGGTTTCGGCGCGGTGGCCAGCGCCACGGGCACGCTGACCGCGACGTCCACCGTGAACGCGATCATCGAGGAGATCATGTTGGCGCCCTGGTCGGTGCTGATCGGCACCATCCCGGTCTTGTAGGCGACGTAGAAGCTGATCGGCGCCACCGTTCCCGCCAGCAGCCCCCAGAAACCGGCCTTCGCGGTCATCCGCTTCCAGAACAGCGCCAGGATGAAGGTGGCGAACAGCGGCACGTTGAAGAAGCTGAACAGCGTTTGCAGGTAGTTCATGATGTTGCTGAACGAGGCCGCGATGAACGCGGTGCCCATCCCGGCCAGCACCCCGACCGCGGTGACCACCCGGCCCACCCGCAGGTAGTGCCCGTCGGGCATTCCCGGTTTCAGGTAGGGCCGCCAGATGTCGGTGGTGAACACGGTGTTGAAGCTGGAGACGTTCGCGGCCATGCCCGCCATGAACGAGGCCATCAGCCCGGTGACGGCGAGCCCGAGCACCCCGTTCGGCAGCAGGTCCCGCATCAGCAGCGGGATCGCGTCGTTGTAGTCGTAGGCGCCCTGCCCGATCTGCGGGTACACCAGCAGCGCGATGATGCCGGGCAGCACCACGATCAGCGGGATGAACATCTTCGGGAACGCGGCGATCAGCGGGGTGCGCCGGGCCGCGGAGAGGTTCCGCGCGGACAGCGAGCGCTGCACCTCGGCGAAGTTCGTCGTCCAGTACCCGAAGGACACCGCGAAGCCGAGGCCGAGCGTGATGGTGAGCCAGTTCGCGCCGAGCGGGTTCTCCTGTCCGAAGCCGGTTCCGCCCCACGCGGTGAGGAATTCCGGCCCCGGACCGGCGAAGACCTGGTCGATGAACCCGTCGATGCCGCCGACGCGGGCGAGCCCGAGCACGGTCAGCGGCACCAGCGCGGCGACGATCACGAAGAACTGCAGCACCTCGTTGTAGATCGCCGAGGACAGCCCGCCGATGATGATGTAGGCGAGCACGAACACCCCGGCGACCCCGATGGACACCGGCAGCGGCCAGCCCAGCAGCGCGCGCAGCACGATGGCCAGCGCGAACAGGTTCACGCCCGCGATCAGCACCGACGCGACGGCGAACAGCGCGGCGCTGAGCAGGTGCGAGGAGCTGCTGAACCGCAGCAGCAGGAACTCGGGGACGCTGCGCACCTTCGAGTTGTAGTAGAACGGCATCATCACCAGGCCGAGGAACACCATCGCCGGGATCGCGCCGATCAGGTACCAGTGGATGGTGTAGGCGCCGTACTGCGCGCCGTTGGCGGCCATGCCGAGGATCTCGGTGGCGCCGAGGTTCGCGGACACGAACGCCAGCCCGGTCACCCAGGCCGGCAGCGACCGGCCGGAGAGGAAGAAGTCCAGGCTGTTGCGAACGCTGCGCCGCGCGGCGAGCGCGATGCCGAGCACCACCGCGAAGTAGACGATCAGGATGAGGTTGTCCATCCAGTTCATGGACAGCCGCAGGCCATCGGCGCTGATCATGGTCCTCGTCCCCTCGTCTTCGTCGTCGAAGTCGATCCGGTGGCCGGGCAGGTCACCGCATGGGGCCGGTGCTCTCGCGCACGACGAGTTCGGCGCGCACGATCGCCCGGTCCGGTACGTCCTCCCCTTCGACGAGCCGCAGCAGCTGGTCGAAGGTCTTGCGCCCCAGCGCGAGGAAGTCCTGGCGCACGGTGGTCAGCGGTGGTGAGTAGTAGGCGGCTTCGGGCACGTCGTCGAAGCCGACGACCCGCACGTCACCCGGCACCGACCGGCCGCCTTCGGACAGCGCGCGCAGCAGGCCGAGCGCCATCTGGTCGTTGGCGGCGAACACGGCCGAGGCCGTCGGGTGCCGCAGCAGTTCCAGCCCGGCCTCGTAGCCGGACCGCGGGCTCCAGTCGCCGCGCAGCACCGGTGGTGCGGTGCCGCCGTGCGCGGCGAGCGCGTCCCGCCAGGCCTGCTCGCGGGCTTCGGTCTCGAACCAGCCGCACGGTCCGGAGATGTGCCAGATCTCGTCGTGACCGAGGGAGATCAGGTGTTCGGTGGCGCGGCGGCCGCCGTCGCGCTGGTCCACGGCCACCACCGGGACGGGCGCCTGCTCGGTGTCGGCGACGGCGACGACCGGCACACCCGCGGGCAGTTCGTCCAGGGACCGCCCGGTTTCGGCGTGCGGCGCGATGACGACGATCCCGGCGACGCCCTGCCCGCGCAGCGCATCGACGGCTTCGCCGACGCGGGCGCGGCCGGGTTCGCGGACGCTGGCCACCGACACGCCGAACCCGGATTCGCGGGCCGCGTTCTCGATGCCGAACAGGGTGCTGGCGGGCCCGTGCAGCACCGAGTCGAGCGCCACCACGCCCAGCACCCGGGACCGCCCGGTGGCCAGTCCCCTGGCGTGCGGGTTGGGCCGGTAGCCGAGCCGCTCCACCGCGTCGAGCACCCGCCGCCGCGTCTCGGCCCGCACCGGTCCGGTGCCGTTGACGACGCGGGAGACGGTCATCTTCGAGACCTCGGCGAGCCGGGCCACGTCGCTCAGCGAGGCCCGCTGGCCGGGTCCGCTGACCGCTGGACCACCGGTTTCCTCGCTCATCGCCCGCATCCGCTCCGTCGCCCGCCGTGATCGAGCCGCCAGTGTTAGCGCTAACACCGGGCCGGTAAAGCCCTCCGAGCGGAATTGCTCCGCCCGCCGCGACGGCGTTGCGGTGGATGGCGGCCGCCGCGGGTCCGTCCGGGTCCGCATCGCGGCGGCCGCGTCCCCGGAGTCGCGAGGACCACTTCGCCTTCCCTTTTTGTCCTAGGACATTTATGGTCTGTGACATGCCCGCAGGACTCGTGCGCGGCACCACCGCCGCCGAGATCGCCGACTCGGTCCGCGGGCTGATCGCCACCGGGGATCTGGTCCCGGGCAGCGCGCTGCCGCCGATCCGGGGGCTCGCCGCCGACCTGGGCGTCAACCGCAACACCGCCGCGGCGGCCTACGCGCAGCTCGCCGCCGCCGGGATCGTGGAGACCCGGCGGCGCGGCGGCACGGTCGTGCGCGGCCTGCCCGCGGTGGACGGCGAAGGCCGCGGTGTCGCAGGAGAACTGGTGAACCTCGCCGACGGCAACCCGGACCCCGCGCTGCTGCCCGACCTGCGCGCCGCCTTCGGGGACGGCCGCCCGCCGGTGCTCTACGGGAACGCGCCGGTCGACGATTCCCTCGCGGCGTGGGCGGAATCGGAGCTCGCCCCGGACGTCGGGGACGTCCCGCACGACCTGGTGCTCGCGCACGGCGCGGTGGACGCGGTGGAGCGGCTGCTCGGGGCGCACCTCACCCGCGGGGACGCGGTCGCGGTGGAGGACCCGTGCTTCCTCGCCGGCGTCGGCACCATGCGGCTCAACGGGTTCCGCAGCGCGCCGGTGCCGGTGGACGCGGACGGCATGACCCCCGACGGCCTGGCCCGCGCGCTGGACGCGGGCGCGCGGGCGGTGGTGTGCACGCCCCGCGCGCACAACCCGACCGGCGCCGGGACCACCGCCGGCCGGGCCGCGGAACTGCGCGCGCTGCTGGCCCGGCGGCCGGAGGTGCTGGTCGTCGAGGACGACCACTTCTCCGCGATCTCCTCCCGCGCCTACCACCGCATCACGCCTGCGGACGCGCCGCGCTGGGCCCTGGTGCGGTCGGTGTCGAAGTTCCTCGGCCCGGACCTGCGGCTCGCGTTCGTGCTGTGCGACCCGGGCAGCGCCGCGCAGCTGAGCACCCGGCTGAGCTCCTCGGCCGGGTGGGTGAGCCACGTGCTGCAGCACCTGGTGTCGGCGCTGCTGCACGACCCGGGCACCGCGCGGTTGCTGCGCCGCGCCCGCGACCGGTACGCGCAGCGGCTGGGCTCTCTGACCGGCGCGCTCGCCGAGCAGGGCGTGGCGCTGCCCGCCGGGGACGGGCTCAACGCGTGGATTCCGGTGGGGCGACGGGAAGAACGGCTCGTGCGGGAGCTCGCCGCGCGCGGCTGGGCGGTGCGCGGCGGCGCCGGGTTCGCGGTCGCCGGCCGCGGTGCGGGGGCGCTGCGCGTCACCTCCTCGACGATCACCCCGCGGCGGGCGACGGCGTTCGCCGCCGACCTCGGCGCGCTGCTGCGCACGACGAAGGGAAGCTGATGCCCGACAAGCACGATCCGGCCACCGTCTCCGACGCGACGTGGGCGGTGCACGGCGGCAACGCCACCGACGCCTCGGGGGCGCTGCGCACCCCGCTGGTGCTGGCCAACTCCTACCTGCTGCCGGAGGACCCGTCGCAGCTGTCCTGGTCGGACCCGGACGTCCGCATCTACGCCCGCAACGGCAACGTCAACCAGCACGCGCTGGAGACCAAGCTCGCCGCGCTGGACGGTGG
>NZ_JBEYUS010000078.1:0-28150 GCF_040643635.1 Saccharopolyspora sp. NPDC047091 | reverse complement strand
TGGCGCTGCGGGAGCGGATCTTCGCCCTCGGGCACGCGGTCGCGGACGCGGGCGGCCCTTCCGCGTTCCCGGGAGAAAATCCGCAATTCTGCGGATTCATCGCGGCCGCACCCCGCGAAACCGGCGAATCGGTCCGGAATTTCCGAAAAATGGATCGCCGGAACGGAACCCGCCGGGCACCCCGCACGTCCTAAGAACAACGGATCACGAGGGGAGGAGGTGTGTCATGGCGGGTGCGGCGCTGTTGCTGCTGGCGTTGATCGCGATCGTGATGGTCTTGCTCGCACCGGACCGGCACGACGACGAGGACGACCACGAGGTGCGGATTCCCGCGCCCCGCGCGGAGGGCGAGCTCGGCTCGGCCCACCGGGGAGCGATCGACGAGAAGGAACGAGCCTGATGGACGGTGCTCCGGGAGTTCTGGGGTCTGCGGGTGGACGAGCGGCGAGTGGAGATCATCCCCTCGCCGCTCGTGCCACTTCCGCTCCCGCACACGTCATTTGATCGCCCCGGTGAGCGTGAACGCCCCGCCCAGCGACCGGGACACCAGCAGGTACAGCCCGATCACCGGTGCCGTGTAGAGGATCGAGTAGGCGGCGAGCTGCCCGTAGGCGATCAGCCCGCCCTGGCCGAAGAACGCGAACACCCCCACCGAGGCCGGCTGCTTCGCCGGGTCCAGCAGCAGCACGAACGGCACGAAGAAGTTCCCCCAGGCGTTGATGAACGTGAAGATCCCGACCACGCCCATGCCGGGGACGATCAGCGGCAGCACCACCGACCGCAGCGCCTGCATCGCCGAGGCCCCGTCCACCCAGGCGGCTTCCTCCAGGCTGATCGGCACGCCGTCCATGAAGTTCTTCGTCATCCAGATCGCCACCGGCAGCGAGGTCGCGGCCAGGAACAGCGTGGTGCCGAACATCGAATCGACCAGGTCCAGCCGGACGAACATGCTGTACACCGGCACCATCACCGCCGTGACCGGCAGCCCGGTCGCGAACAGCACGGTGTACAGGAACGGCCGCCGGAACCGGGACCGGTAGCGGGACAGCGGGTAGGCGCACAGCACCGCGGCCGACACCGAGATCAGCGCGGCACCGCCGGACAGCAGCAGCCCGTTCCACAGTGGACGGAGGCTGGTCTCCCAGTTCAGCACCTGCTCGAAGTTCCCCAGCGTGAACCGCTGCGGCACCGCGGCCGACAGCGGCGCCTCCGCGTCGAACGCGGCGGTGAGCAACCACAGCAGCGGCGCCAGGAACAGCAGCGCGATCACCCCGAGCAGCGAGCCGACCAGCGCCGACTCGCCCCGGCGGCTCACACCTCCTCCCGCAGCGTGCGGGCGTACACCACGGCGAACAGCGCGCCGACCGCCAGCAGCACCAGCGAGATCGTGGCGCCGTAGCCGATCTCGTCCAGCTCGAAGGCCTCGTCGTACATCAGCAGCGGCAAGGTCTGCGTCGCATCCCCCGGACCGCCCGCGGTGAGCACGTAGATCAGCGTGAACACCCCCAGCGTCTGCAAGGTCACCAGCATCAGGTTGGTCAGCACCGAACGGCGGATCACCGGCAGCACCACGTGCCGGAAGCGGCGCAGCGCCCCCGCCCCGTCCACCTCGGCGGCCTCGGTGAGCTCGGTCGGCACCTCGGACAGCGCCGCCTGGTACACCAGCATCGAGAACGCGGTGCCGCGCCACGCGTTCCCCAGCACGATCGCCAGCAGCGGCGCGCTGAACAACCAGTCCTGGCTCAACCCGACCGCGCCGAGCAGCGCGTTCAACGTGCCCTCCGGGTTCAGGAACGCGTACAGCGCGAACGCGGCCACCAGCTCCGGCAGCACCCACGCCGACACCACCGCCACGCCCACCGCGTTCCGCAGCACCCGGTTCCGGTTCCGGGTGAGCACCGCGATCAGCAGTCCCAGTCCGTTCTGCCCGATCACCGCGGAGCCGACGGTGAACACCACCGTCAGCCACGCCGAGTGCCACAGCGCCGGATCGGCGAACAAGCGGCGGAAGTTCGCCGGCCCCACGAACTCCGGCGAGGTCGCCGCCGCCCCGGTCAGCGCCGCGTTGGTGAACGAGACGTAGCCGCTCCACAGGATCGGACCCGCCACGAACAGGCCGAGCAGCAGCACCGCGGGCGCCATCGGCAGCATCCACCGCGACAGCACCCCGGCGCGCATCAGCCGCCCCGGGTCTCGTCCGGGCCCGCGATGCGCCGCACCTGCTCGGTCCACCGCCGGGACACCTGCTCCGGGTCCGCGCCGCCCGCGACGTCGAGCACCGATTGCTGGATCTCCTCGGAGATCTTCGGGTACTCCGGCAGCGTCGGCCGGTAGTGCGTGCCCTCCAGCAGGCCCAGCCAGAACTCGACCAGCGGGTTCGCCGCGGTGAGCCGCGGATCGGCCGCCGAGTCCTCCCGGGACGGGAGGTTCCCGGAGGACAGCGCGTACTCGGTGACGTTGTCCCGGTTCAGCGCGATCTTCAGGAACGCGAAGGCGTCGTCCTGCTTGCGGCCGGAGGCGCTCATCGCCAGCGTCCAGCCGCCGGACATCGACACCGTGCCGCCGCCGTCCTGCGCGGGCATCGGCGCGGCCGACATGGTCGCGGGCCAGTCCCGCCAGCCCGCGGATTCCCACTGCCCGGAGGCGAAGCTGCCGTCCAACCGCATGGCGACCTTCCCCTGCCGCGTGAGGTCGTCGCGGAGCTTCTTGTCGTACTGCGCGTCGGCGATCTGCGCCGGGCTCTGGGTGAGCCCTTCGCCGACGGCGGTGGACAGGAAGCGCATCGCCTCGGTGAAGCCCGCGTTCGGCGCGATCCACTTGCCGTCGTGCAGCGCACCGGTCCCGGTGCCGTGCAGCAGCATCAGCACCGTCTGCATGGTCACCGCTTCGCCCTCCGCCTTGCCCAGCGGCAGGTCCAGCCCGATCACGTCGGGGAACCGCTGCTTCACCCGGCGGGCGGCGTCGAGCACGTCGTCCCAGCCGTCCGGTTCCCAGTCGGCGGGCAGCCCGGCGCGGGCGAACAGGTCGCGGTTGAACCAGATGCCGCGGGTGTCGGTGTCCAGCGGGATGCCGTAGGTGCGGCCGTCCGCGGCGCGCCCGGCCTGCTTGGTGGTGTCGATGAAGTGGTCCCAGTCCGCCCAGCCGGCGAGCCGCTCGTCCAGCGGCGCCAGGTAGCCGGCGGCCACATCGGAGTTGACGGTGAAGCTGTCCTCGTAGAGCACGTCCGGCGCGGTCTTCGCGGAGCGCATCCGCAGCTGCAGCTTCGACAGGTACTCGCCCTCCGGGGCCACCACCGGGTTCAGCGCGACGTGCTTGCCCGGGTTCTCCTGCTCGTACTGCTGCTTCACCCGCTGCATCAACGCGTCGACCTGCGTCGAGTTCCCGTAGCGGTGGTAGGCCACGTCGATCGTGTCCGGGTCGTCGGCCGTCCCGCCGCCGCAGCCGGTGGCTGCCAGCACTGCGGCGATCAGGACCAGGGGTAATCGTCGGCGAGGCATCGATCCTCCCGGTGCGGGACTCGTCCCGGTAGCCGTCGCGGCCGCCCCGGTCGGGGACCGGCCGGTCTTCGATGAGCTGCGCGATCAGCTGACCCGCTCGGCGCTTGCGCCCGATGTGAGATCAGGATCACACTGCACCGTAATTCCATTCGATGAAGCAAGTCAACGACACGAGCGCCTCGGGAGCCCCCGCATGCGGCAGGAGTTCTGGCAGGGCACCAACCTCCCCCGGGTGGGCGGGTTCAACCGCGCGGTCGTGCTGGACGCGATCCGCGCGAACGGCGGCGTCAGCCGCGTCGAACTCGCCCGCAGGACCGGGCTCACCGCGCAGACCATGTCGAACATCGTGCGGGCGCTGATGGCCGACGGGCTCGTCACCGAGGACGGGCACGCGCCCTCCACCGGCGGCAAGCGGCGGGTGATGCTGCGGGTCGCGCCGGACGCGTACCAGTCGGTGGGCCTGCACCTGGACCCGGAGCGGATCACCGGGGTGCTGCTGGACCTGGACGGCCGGGTGCGGACGCGCAGCACCCGGCGCGTCGCCGCGGGCGCCTCCCCGGAGGCCGTCGTCGGCGCGCTCGCCCGCACCGTCGGGCACCTGGTGCGGCGGTCCGCGGCCGGGGACGGGCGGGTGCTCGGCGTGGGGCTCGCCGTGCCGGGCCCGGTGGACGACACCCACCGCCGGGTGTTCAGCCCGCCGAACCTGCCCGGCTGGCCCGACGTGCCGCTCGCCGACCTGGTGGAGGAGCGCGCCGGGCTGCCGGTCGTGATGGACAACGACGCCACCGCCGCGGCCATCGGGGAGCGGTGGTCCGGCGGTGCGGAACGCGCCGGCTCGTTCGTCTACGTCTACCTGGGATCGGGAGTGGGGCTGGGCGTGGTGCTCGGCGACCAGGTGTACCGGGGGATCAGCGGCAACGCCGGCGAGGTCGGGCACCTGCCCACCGGCACCGGCAAGGAGTGCGCGTGCGGCAAGCGCGGCTGCCTGGAGGCCTACTGCTCGATGCGGGCCGTCGTCGCCGAATGGACCGCGGCGGGCGGCGAGGACGGCGGGGCCTCGATCTCCGACGCGTACCAGCGGATCTGCCGGGACGCGGCGCGCGGTGACGCGAGCGCCGCGCGGCTGCTGCGGCAGGCCGCGGGCAGGCTCGGGCAGGCGCTGGCGACGGTGGTGAGCGTGCTGGACGTGGACCGGGTGGTGCTCGGTGGTCCCGCGCTGCGGCACGCCGGGGAGATCATCCGGGAGCGGGTGCGCAAGCAGCTGCTGGGCCAGGTCCGAGCGGCGCGGGCCCGGCCGGTGGAGGTGCACTCGGCGCTGATCGGGGAGGACGCGGGCGCGGTCGGTGCGGCGTCGCTGGTGCTGGACCACGCGTACTCGCCGCGGCTGGCGACGTTGCTGGGCGGGTAGTCGTCGCCGGGCAGGCAGGTCGTTGCCGGGCAGGCAGGTCGTTGCCGGACAAGCAGGTCGTTGCCGGACAAGCAGGTCGTTGCCGGACAAGCAGGTCGTTGCCGGGCGGGCAGGTCGTTGCCGGACAAGCAGGTCGTTGCCGGGCGGGCAGGTCGTTGCCGGGCGGGCAGGTCCGGCGCGGGTTCCGCCCGCCCCTCGGCGCGGGGCGGGCGGAACTCCGTCAGGCGTCGGCCCGCACCTCGTCGGCGGTCGTCCCGGCACCGTCCCGGACCGCCCCCGCGATGGCGTGCCCGAAGGCCGCCATGCCGCGGGCGTTCGGGTGCAGCGGCGCGGCCACCGAGGTCGGCAGCACGCCTTCCAGGTACTTCTCCTGCGGTGCCGCGCACACGTCGTGGCCTTCGCTGACCGCGCCGATGTCCACGAACTCCGCGCCGTGCGCGGCCGCGCGCTCCCGCAGCAGATCGCTCAACTTGTCCACATTGGACTGGATGTAGTCGGCGTCGCGGCCCCAGATCGGTTCCTTCGGGTAGCACCCGCCGGGTCGGACGTAGGTGCCGTAGCCCGCGACCACGACCTTCGCCCGCGGCGCGCGGGCCGCGATGCCGTCCAGCGCCGCGTCGAGGTCACCGGAGATGCCGTCGATGCGGGCCGCGAGTTCGTCGCCCTCCGCCGTGAACTTCGCGGCGCAGGACCGCCCGATCGGCTCGGGGAACGCGTTCAGGCAGCTGACCGCGGCGCCGACCAAGCCCACGTCGTTGCCGCCGATGGTGAGCGTGACCAGGTCGGTCCCGGGGTTCAGCGCGTCGAACTGCGGCGGCAGGAAACCGTGCTGGCGCCCGGTGAAGTCCTCGATCTCGGCGCCGGAGCAGGTCGCGTCGGTGAGCTCCGCGCCGAGCTCCTCGGCGACGACCCGCGGGTAGTTCCGGGTGGAGCGCAGGCAGGCCAGGTTCGGGTCCGGGCCGGGGATGAGCGGACCCGCGGCGGCGGAGTCGCCGAGCGCCACGTAGTCGATCGGTGCCGCGCTGACCGGTGCCGCGCTGACCGGTGCTGCGCTGACCGGTGCGGAGCCGACCGGCTCGGCGGCGTGCGCGGGCAGGGGCGTCAGCGCGCAGGCCGCCAAGGCGGCGGCCACGCCCCACCGGGCCGTCGGGCGGGGGCGCGCGGTGGTCCGGCCGAGGCGTCGTCGGCGGCCGGGAGCAGCGGGCGGGATGTCCACGGAGACCTCCGGGAAGGGGCGAGCAGGCCACTGTGATGTAGCACGATCACCCGCGAATTCCCGCCGCCGACGGGGTCATCCACCCCCATGATCAGCACATCGGGTGAAACCCGCCCCGATGCCTCCGTTCACCGACCCGGCCCGGAACCCCCGCACCTGACCGCGGTTCTCCCCGTCAGCGGCGGAGCCGACGGAGCGGCGGCCACCCGAGGCACCGGCACTGCCGCGAGTGCTCGGCGTCCTGCTCGCGAGGACGGCGTCGTCCCACGTGGCGGAGCCACCCGATCCCGCGGCGAGGAGGGCGCCGAGGTTCCGCGACCGGACCGCCGGACACCGGACGACCAGGCACCGCACCGGACGGCCGGGCGACCGGATCCGGGAGTCCGTCGAAGGCTCAGCGCTCCTCGCGGCGCAGGGCTCGGGTGATGCCTGCGGCCACCGTCGTGGCCAGCACCCAGCCCACCGCGATGAGCACCACGGTGATCCACTGCGAGTTCCCCTCGGCCCGCCACATCACGTCGTGCCCGAGGTTGATGATCGGCACCAGCTGGTCGACGGTGTACAGGAACGGGTTCCACACCGGGTCGTCGTCGGCGTTGATCGGCTTCAGCTCGTGGTCGCTGAACCAGGCCGAGCCGGCCGCGGCGAACGCGAGCAGCCACAGCAGCGCCCGCAGCGGCCGGTACCCGTAGGCGACGGTGCTGCGCTGCAGCAGGCTCCACAGCCGCACGGGTGGTCGCAGCAGCAGCGGGGACGCCCCGGCCAGCGCCTGGTACCGGCGGCGCTGCTTCTCGATGAGGACCGTGACCGCGTGCTCTTCGTTGCCGTTGTTGCGGAACACGGTGGCGAGCTGGTCGTACGGCCCGGGCTGGTAGCGCCCGGAGGTGGCGCGCAGCCACGCGAGCCGTTCCCGGACCCGCGCCCCGTCGGTGGGTTCGATGGGGTGGCTGAGGTTGTAGTAGGTGAAGTCCTCGACGTCGACCCCGCCCTGCGCGTCCCAGGTCTCGGCGTTGTCGGCGAGCAGTTCGCACTGCGCCTGCCGCAGCACGACCCGTCCCTGCGGCGGGGCGCTGGGCAGCAGCGTCAATTCCTGCGCCACCAGGCCGAAAGCGCCGAACGCGTTGGCGGAGGTCCCGTCGCCGAGCAGGCAGCCCCAGAAGTTGGCCTGCCTGCCGATGACGGCCCGCCGCAGCTGCACCTCGCCTTCGGCGCGGAACGGCCGGACGCCTTCCGCGCACACCAGGTCGCGTCCGATGTTCGCGGCCCGCAGGTCCAGCGAGGACTTGTAGGCCTTGCGGTGCCGGTGCCAGGCGGGCTTGAGCAGGTGCGCGGCCCGCAGGTCCACGTTGGCGCCGATGTCGGCGCCCTGCAGCTGCAGGGTTCCGGAGATGTCGGCCTCGCGGCAGTCGAAGTTGCTGCCGACCTGGATCCGGTTGGCCTGCAACGTGTCGGTGCGCGGCCCGACGAGGGTGGCGCCGGTGAGCTGGAAGCTGCCGTGCACCTTCACGTCCACCATGCGCATCTGCCCGCGCAGCACCGCTTTCGCCGCTTCGAGGTTGCCGAGCACCTCGGTGCCGTCGAGGTGCAGCGCGCGCATCGGCTGCTCCACGGACGCGGCGGCCGAGCGGGACCAGCTCAGGTCGATCTGCGCGCCCGCCATCCGCAGGTCGCCACCGATCCGGCTGCTGACCAGGCGGATCGTGCCGCCGCTGCGGAAGTTCTGGTCGAGCTGCACGTCGCCGCGCACTTCACCGCGGTCCAGCAGCAGGGTGCTGATCGGGTCGTCGTGCTGGGACTCGCCGCGCTTCGGCGGCGCCACCCCGGGTTCGAGCACGGCGTCCCGCAGCCGCAGGTCCCCTTCGATGTGCGCGCTGGGCAGGTACAGCAGTCCCGCGACGCTGAACGGTCCGCCGCCGATCGGGTCGACGTCGCCGCGGAAGCTGCCGCCGATCTGGATGCCGTTGGCGTTGATGGCGGTGCGGCCGCGGTTGCGCAGCGCTCCACCGGAGAAGTTGAGGTTGCCGCCGATCTTCGCGCCCGGGATCCGCACCTCCCCGGCCACCTTGAGCCGCAGCCCGAGCAGCGCCCCGGCGATCTCCAGCCGGTCCGCGTAGATGGCGCGGCCACCGGGGTTGCGCAGCTCGGAGTCGTTGAGCAGCAGCGAACCGCCGAGCTGGGCGTCGGCGAGGTCCACGATCCCGCCGATGCTGGTGCAGTTGCGCAGCACCGTGTCGTGGCTGGTGCGCAGGTTCCGCCCGTTCAGCCCGGGGAAGCGGCAGCCCCACAGCACCAGGCCGGCGAGCGTGGCCTGGCGCAGGTCGGGACGCATGTCGAAGCGGCAGCGCACGAACTCCAGCAGGTACGGCAGTTCCGCGGCGCGCAGGTCCAGCCTGCCGGTGATCACCGCGTCCTCGATGCGCACCACGGGTTGCTGCCCGCCGCGGCGCCAGAACGCGCGCCAGCCCTGCTCGTCCGGCGATTCGACGAGCTTGCGGGTGAGGTACTCGCCGCGGATCTCCCGTTCCGGGTCGAACATGTCGGCGTGCACGTCGAGCGGGACCACCGGGCCGTCGGGTCTGCGACCCCACGCCCTGCCCTGCCCGAGCAGGTCGTCGAGCCGCTGCTCGGCAGCGGTCGGTGCCCCGATGTTGTCCCACGGCCTGTTCGGCACGATCCCGCCCCCGACATCGAATCCGGCGAACCCAACGCAGCGTAGTAGATCAACTACCACCGACAGCTCAGACGCGTGAGTTCAGCTTGGGGTTGCGACGGGCTCATCCGACACCGCCGAGGGAGCGGAACGGCACACCGCCCGACGCCCGCGACACCACCGAACGTCCGAACAGGACTACTCCGGTGGGGATCGCGGCACCGGGTCGGCTGGACGACCGGGTGATCGCGGCTACGCACCGCAGCCGCGACCACCGCACCGCTGCGCCGCACGGGCGCACCGGAAATCCGGGAACTCCGGCGAACATCCGCCGGGCCGGGTCACTCCACCGGGCGGGCGTGCGTCGGGTCCAGCACCCGGGACAGGAAGGTCTTGGTGCGCTCCTCGGCGGGCGCGCCGATCACCTCGGCGGGCGGCCCCTGCTCGACGACGACGCCGCCGTCCATGAACAGCACCCGGTCGGCGACCTCGCGGGCGAACTGCATCTCGTGCGTCACCACCAGCATCGTCATGCCCTCGTCGGCGAGCCCGCGCATCACGCCGAGCACGTCGCCGACGAGCTCCGGGTCCAATGCGGACGTCGGCTCGTCGAACAGCATCACGTTGGGGTGCATGGACAACGCGCGCGCGATGGCGACCCGCTGCTGCTGGCCGCCGGAGAGCTGCGCGGGCAGCGCGTCCTCCTTCTCGGCCAGCCCCACCCGCTCCAGGTTCTCCCGGGCGACGCGGTCGGCTTCGGCCCGGTCCCGGCGCAGCACCTTGCGCTGCGCCACGGTCAAGTTCTCCAGCACGCTCAGGTGCGCGAACAGGTTGAAGCCCTGGAACACCATGCCGATGTGCCTGCGCGCGGCGTCGATGTCGGTGTCCGGGTCGGTGACCTCGACCCCGTCCACCGCGATGCGCCCGGCGCTGGGCTCCTCCAGCAGGTTCACGCAGCGCAGCAGGGTGGACTTGCCGGAACCGGACGGCCCGATCACGCACACCACCTCGCCGCGGTCCACGGTCAGGTCGATGCCGCGCAGCACCTGCAACGAGCCGAACGCCTTGTCCAGCCCGGAAATCTCGATCATCGCGCTCATCCGGCGCCCCTCACTGCCTCGTCGTGGTCCGTCACTTGCCGCGGGCGGGCCGGCCGCCGCCGTAGCGGCGCTCCAACCGGTTCGACAGCCGCGACAGCGGAATCGTGATGATCAGGTAGCAGAGCCCGGCGAGCAGGATCGGCGTCAGCGACTGGTACTGGGTCAGCGCGCCGCGCCCGAACTTCGACAGCTCGTACTGGTTCGCGGACAGCCCCAGCAGGTAGATCAGCGACGAGTCCTTGGTGAGCAGGATCAGCTCGTTCGTCAACGGCGGCAGGATGATCCGGAACGCCTGCGGCATCACGACGGTCACCATGGTGCGCGCCGGGGACATGCCCAGCGAGCGCGCCGCCTCCACCTGGCCCGGCGGCACCGCCTGCACGCCGGCCCGGATCGTCTCCGCCATGTAGGCGGCGCCGACCAGCCCGAGGCTCAGCATCACCGTCGAGTAGATGTCGAAGACCAGCTGGAACGCGATCGGCACCCCGTAGCCGAGCGCGATGAACACCAGCAGCGCGGGCACCCCGCGGAAGAACTCGATGTAGGCGGTGGCGATCCACCGGTACGGCGCCACCGAGGACAACCGCATCAGCGCCAGCACCACGCCGACCACCAGGCCGAACGCGAAGCCCAGCGCGGTGTAGACGATGGTGTTGACCAGCGCCGTGGTGATGATCCCCGGGAACTGGGCGACGGCCACGTCCACGTTGAAGAACGCGTCGGCGATCTTGCCCCAGTCGGCGAGCAGCGCGACCAGCACGATCACCACCGCGAGGACGGCGTACTGCACGCCGCGGATCATGCGGGCGCGCTGCCGCTTGCTCGACCGCGGCTTCGCGGGCGTGTCGGTTGCTGCCATTCCTCAGACTCTCCCCGGACGGTTTCCTCGGCGCTGGGCTGGTGGTGGCGTGCGGCTGGTGGTGGCGTGCGGCGGGCCGGATCGGCGCCGCGCAGCAGCCGGGGCCGGGGCCTGCGGCTCCCGGCCCCGGCTGGGCACGTCACGGCTGGTTCGGGCCCTTGCCGAACCACTTCTCGTAGATCCGGTCGTACTCGCCGGATTCCCGCGCCTTGCGCAGCGAGTCGTCGATCTTCTGGACGAGCTGGGCGTTGCCGCGCTGGACGGCGATGCCGTAGACCTCGCCGGTGCTGTACTCGGCGGTGACCTCGGTGTCCGGGTTCTTCTTGGCGAAGTCGAGCATCACGCCGTTGTCGTTGATCCCGGCGTCGACCTTCCCGCTCTGCACCGCGTTCTGCAGCAGGCCCAGGTCTTCGTACTGGACGATCTCGTAGCCGTGCTCGGCCTTGTGCTGCTCGGCGTACTCCTCGCCGGTGGTGCCGAGGTGCACGCCGAGCTTCTTGCCGCGCAGCGCGGCCATGTCCGGGTAGGGGTTCTTCGAGTTGACCAGCAGCGCCTGCTTGGCGTCGAAGTACGGGTCGGAGAAGTCCATGTTCTGCTTGCGCGTATCGGTGATCGTGATCGCGGCGGCGGAGAGGTCGCACTTGCGCGTGTTGAGGACTTCCCCGGACTGGATGCCCTCGAACGGCGAGTCGAAGAACGTCTGCTCCAGCCCGAGGTCGCGGGCGACGAGGTCCACCAGCTCCACGTCGAAGCCGACGGTCTTGCCGCCCTCCTCGAACTGGAACGGCGGGTACGGCAGCTGGGTGCAGGTCGTGAGCTTGCCCGGCTCCACGAAGCGGAGCTCCCCGTCGGCACCGGTGGGCGCGATGGACTGCGCGCAGCCCGCCGCGGTCAGCACCAGCGCGGGCAGCAGGGCGAGAGCTCTCCAGGTGGTCCGACGCGCCACGATGTCACTCCTAGTAGGTGATTACGCGAGTGCTGAGATGGTGCCACCCGAACGGGGTCAAGTCTCGGCTCTCGATGTTGCGAAGCTGTCAAATTTTTCCGCGCCGGTCACCGGACCCCGCGGAGTCCGCACCACCGAGCCGTTCGACCTTGCGCGAGCACCACCCCCGACGGGCGGTTCTTGCCGGTCGAGCCGAGCCGAGGCTCAGTTTCATGCGCGGGACGCCCCTGGTCAACAGGGAATTCACCATCGAATCCCTCCCGGAATGTGAGAGAAATCTTGTTGCCCCGGCAAGCGTGGGCCGTTCGCCGGAGATCGCTGCGCCGACCGCCGCCGCGTTCCGCCGATCACGGACGGTGTTCGCGCACCGCCGTTGGAGGGATCCGGGCAGCGGTTGCCGGACAACCCCACGTTCGGCCCCTGCCGCGGTTCGCCGAGCTTCGGCACACTCCGCCGCCGAGGAGGCGATGCCGATGACCGACGACCGGACGCCCTGCCCCCGCACCACCACTCCGCCCGCAGCTCCGCCCACCGCTGCCCCGACCGCACCACCGGGTCGACCGCCCGCGCGGCGGCTCGCGATCGCGGGCGCGCTGCTGGCCTGCGCCGGGTTCGCGCCCGCCCTGACCGGAGCCACCGCGGCCGCCCAGCCGAGCGCGGCAGCCCCGCCGAGCACCGCGACCCGATCCATCGCCGCAGCCCAGCCGGCCGCCGCAACCCAGCCGTCCCAGGCGATCCGCCCCGCCGAGCCACCGGCGCGGGACGGCGCACCGCTGGACGTGCTCCAGCTGAACCTCTGCCACCGGGACACCGCGGGCTGCTCCACCCACGAGGACACCGCGGTGCGCTCCGGGATCGCGGCGATCCAGCAGCGCGAACCGGACGTGGTCACGCTCAACGAGGTCTGCGCGCACGACATCACCACGATGTCCCGCGAGACCGGCTACCGCGCCGAGTTCACCCCCGAGCTGACCGCGGACGCCGCACCGGTGCGCTGCGCCGACGGCCGCGGCGATCACGGGATCGCGGTGCTGACCCACCGCGACCTGGGCGCGCTGGACGGCGCGGTCGTGGAGCGCGGCTTCGCGGCGCAGGACGCGGGCCCCGCCCGGCGGGTGCTGCTGTGCGCTCCGTTCCCCGCGCTGTCGGCCTGCACCGCGCAGCTGTCGGACGCCGATCCGGCGATCGCCCGGCAGCAGTGCGCCGAGCTGGTGCGCGCGGCGGTGGACGTCGGCAGGCCGGCGGTGATCGGCGGCGACCTCAACCTGACCGCGGACGCGGACGTGCGCGGCTGCCTGCCCGCGGAGTGGTCGCACGCCGGGGACGGCGCGGTGCAGCACGTGTTCGCGGACAGCGGGTTCGCGTTCGTGCGCAGCGAGAACCTGCCGGTGGACGGCAGCTCGCACCCGGGCCTGCTGGCCGAGCTCGCCAGGTGAGCGGGAATCTCCGGGTATCCCCTGAGGCGGACTGATCCTCGATCAGGCACGCTGGAACGAAGATCGCGAAACTTCCAGGAGGAATCAGTCGATGAACCTGTCCCGTCCCCAGCACGACAAGTGGATCGCCGGCGTCTGCTCCGGCCTCGCCGCGCGCTTCGGCCTCAGCAAGGGACTGGTGCGATTCCTGTTCATCCTGTCCTGCCTGCTGCCCGGCACGCAGGTCATCGTCTACATCGTGCTGTGGATCCTGATGCCGAAGAGCAGCTGACTCCGGACGCCCGCCCGAGCACCGGCCCGGGCGGGCGCCACCGGTCCGATCAGCGCCGGGCGTGCGCGTCCAGCGCGTACGCGATCGCCGTGGTGATCTTCGCGGCGAAGTCCAGGTGCAGCGACTCGTCCGGCACGTGCGCGTTGCTGCCCGGCCCGAGCGCCCCCGTCACCACGAACTGCGCGTCCGGGTAGGCCCCCTGCAGCAGCCCCATCAGCGGGATGGAGCCGCCGAGGCCCATCGTCGCCCACGGCGCGCCGAACACGTCCTCGCTCACCGCGTCCAGCGCGGTCTCCAGCCACGGCTCGGTGTCCGGCGCGTTCCAGCCCGCCGCGCCGTCCGACAGCGGGAACGTCACCTCGGCGCCGTAGGGCACGTCCGTGGACAGCGCCGTGCGCAGCGCCGCCAGCGCCAGCTCCGGGTCGGTCGTCGGCGGGGTCCGCACGCTCAGGGCCAGCGTCGTGGACGGCCGCAGCACGTTGCCCGCGTCCGGCAGCGACGGCAGGCCCTCCGCGCCGATCACCGAGACGGTGGGGCGCCAGGTGTTGTTCAGCGCCAGCTCCACCTCGTCCTCGGAGACCCAGCGCATCCCCTCCCGCGCGGGAACCGAGTCGCGGATCAGGCCGGGCGCCGCGGCCACCGCGGCCCGCGCCTGCGCCACCCGGTTCGCCGGGATCTCCGCGTTCAGCTCCGGCAGCAGCACCTCGCCCGTCGCCGAGTCCTCGATGCGGTCCAGCAGGGCGCGCAGCACGCGGAACGAGCTGGGGACGATGCCGCTGGCGGTGCCCGAGTGCTGGCCGCCGTCGAGCACCCGCACCTGCACGCCCACCCGCACGTCGCCGCGCAGCGAGGTGGTCAGCCACATCCGGTCGTAGTCCGCGGCGCCCGAGTCCAGGCACACCACCAGCGACACGGCGCCGAGCCGGTCCGCGAGGTGCTCCAGGTAGGCGGCCATGTCCGGGCTGCCGGACTCCTCGCCGGTCTCCAGCAGCAGCACGCAGCGCGCGTGCGCGCCCCCGTGCGCGCGGATCGACTCGATCGCGGTGATCGCGGCGTAGGCGGCGTAGCCGTCGTCGACGCTGCCGCGGCCGTAGAGCCTGCCGTCGCGGATCACCGGCGTCCACGGGTCCAGGCCCTCCGACCAGCCACCGACCGGCGGCTGCTTGTCCAGGTGGCCGTAGAGCAGCACGGTGTCCTGCGAGCCCGCCTCCGGCACCGGCTCGGTCGCCGGGACGTCCACCAGCAGCAGCGGGGTGCGCTCCGGCAGCCGCACCACGTCCAGCCGCACGCCGGGGATATCCCGGGCGGTGATCCACTCCTGCACGTGCGCGATGGCCGCGTCGAGCTGACCGGCCGACTCCCACTCCGCGTCGTAGGCGGGCGAGACCGCCGGGATCCGGACGAGTTCGGAGAGGCTCGGCAGGACGGAGTCCTGCCACGCCTGTTCAACGGCGGTGCGCACGGCGGAACGATCCATGCCGCGATCGTATGCCCGGGCCCGCACGGCCGACCCGCGCCGGGTGCGCCGGCGGGCTCCCGCGGACGAGGCGCGACGGCGTCACCGACCGTGACGGAGGCGCGCGCAGGTTCACGCGGGCCAGTTCGCCGACCGCCCGACCGTGGCTGGCGTGTTCTCGAAACCGCAGATCATCAGTGCTCCGCAGTATCGGTACCGCGACGGTCCCGACGGCGTTAGTCGGAACCCCATTGCTTGGATGACCTGCGATTTCCGCGTCAAGGACCGGAAGCTACGGTTCCGTAGGGAACGATCTCCGCGACCTCGCGAACTGAGATCGTCCCTGTGGCAGGGCTCACTGAATCGGCGGTACGCGTGCCAGGATGGCCAGGAGCGATCCAACCCACCCCGCCCGACCACCCGCACGGCCCCGACCCGGGCCTGCGGAGCACGAGCGGGGTACCCGGACCACGTCGCCACAAGCGACCGGCCCGGCGCGACACGAGGAGATCCGCATGTCCCCGGAACACTGGACGCCACCAGCCCATCCAGCCGACGACGGCGTCACCACCGAGCCCCCTGCCGCTACCGCAGCGAAACCCACACGGGAGCAGGTGATCGCCGGTTTGCGCGCGACGAGCGAGGGCGGAGCTGATCTCGTTCAGCTCCTCACCCCGGAAGGCCAGCGGGTCTCGCACCCGGACTTCGACATCGACTTCACCGCGGAGCAGCTCCGCGACCTGTACCGGGACATGGTGCTGGTCCGGCGCTTCGACCGGGAGGGCAACGCCCTGCAGCGGCAGGGCCAGCTGGGCATCTGGGTGCCGCTGCTCGGCCAGGAGGCCGCCCAGGTCGGTGCGGGCCGCGCGATGCGCCCCCGCGACATGGCCTTCCCCAGCTACCGCGAGCACGGCGTCGCCTGGTGCCGCGGGCTGGACCCGACCGAGCTGCTCGGCATCTTCCGCGGGACCGACCACGGCAGCTGGGACCCGCTGAGCACCGGGTTCCACCTCTACACGATCGTCATCGGCAACCAGGCGCTCAACGCGACCGGGTACGCGATGGGGCAGAAGTTCGACGGCAAGGTCGGCGACGACGACGGCGAAGCGACCATGGTGTTCTTCGGCGACGGCGCCACCAGCCAGGGCGACGTGCACGAGGCGATGGTGTGGGGCTCGGTGTACGACGCGCCGCTGGTGCTGTTCTGCCAGAACAACCAGTGGGCGATCTCCGAGCCGCTGGAGCGCCAGACGCGGGTTCCGCTGTACCGGCGCGCGGAGGGCTACGGCTTCCCCGGCATCCGCGTCGACGGCAACGACGTGCTCGCCACCCTCGCCGTGTCCAAGTGGGCGCTGGACGAGTGCAGGCACGGCAACGGGCCGGTGCTGATCGAGGCGTTCACCTACCGGATGGACGCGCACACCACCACCGACGACCCGACCCGCTACCGGCTCACCGACGAGCTGGAGGCGTGGAAGCTGAAGGACCCGATCGAACGGCTCCGGGTGCACCTGGTGCGCGAGCACGACGCCGGGCAGGACTTCTTCGACGAGGTGCAGGCCGAGTCCGACGCGCTCGCCGCCCGGTTCCGCGAGTTCTGCTTCGCGATGCCCGAACCCGACCCGTCCCGGATCTTCTCCGAGGTCTACGCGGAGGAGAGCCCGGTCGTGGCCGCGCAGCGCGACGAGCAGCTGCGCTACCTCGACGGGTTCGCCGAGCCCGCGCAGGGAGGTGCGCACTGATGGCGGCACCCGCGATGGAACGGACCGACGTCAACGACGGCAGCACGGGCCGGTCGTCCGTGCAGACCACGACGATGGCGAAGAGCCTCAACCTGGCGATGCGCTCGGCGCTGGAATCGGACCCGAAGGTCCTGGTCATGGGGGAGGACGTCGGCAAGCTCGGCGGCGTCTTCCGCGTCACCGACGGCCTGCAGAAGGACTTCGGCGAGCACCGCGTGCTGGACACGCCGCTGGCCGAGTCGGGGATCATCGGCACCGCCGTGGGCCTCGCGATCCGCGGCTACCGGCCGGTGTGCGAGATCCAGTTCGACGGGTTCATCTTCCCCGGCTACGACCAGATCGTCTCGCAGCTGGCGAAGCTGCACTTCCGCAGCCAGGGCAAGATCAAGATGCCGGTGGTGGTGCGGGTGCCCTTCGGCGGCGGCATCGGCGCGGTCGAGCACCACTCCGAATCCCCGGAGTCGCTGTTCGCGCACGTGGCGGGGCTGAAGGTGGTGGCCTGCTCGAACCCGGCGGACGCGTACTGGATGCTGCGGCAGGCCATCGCCTGCGACGACCCGGTGCTGTTCTTCGAACCGAAGCGGCGCTACTACGAGAAGGCGGAGCTGGACACCGAGGCGGAGCCGCCGCCGCTGTTCACCTCCCGCGTGCTGCGGCGGGGTTCGGCGGCGACGATCGCGACCTACGGGCCGACGGTGCACACCTGCCTGGCCGCGGCGAGCGCCGCCGCCGAGGAGGGCACCGAGCTGGAGGTCATCGACCTGCGCAGCCTGTCCCCGCTGGACCTGGAGCCGGTGTTCGAGTCGGTGCGCCGCACCGGCCGGCTGGTGCTGGCCAGCGAGGCCCCGGCGGAGTCGTCGGTCACCTCGGAGATCTCCGCGCGGGTGCAGCAGGAGTGCTTCTACTCGCTGGAGGCACCGGTGCTGCGGGTGACGGGCTTCGACGTGCCCTACCCGCCGACGAAGCTGGAGAAGCACTACCTGCCGGACCTCGACCGGGTGCTCGACGCCGTCGACCGCTCGCTGGCCTTCTGAGGGAGCCTGGGATGCCGCAACTCAAGCACTTCCCGCTGCCGGACGTCGGCGAAGGCCTCACCGAAGCCGAGATCCTCGGCTGGAAGGTGCAGCCGGGCGACTCGGTGACGGTCAACCAGGTGTTCGTGGAGATCGAGACGGCGAAGGCGGCCGTGGAGCTGCCGTGCGCCTACGAGGGCAAGGTCGTCGAGCTGCTCGCCGAACCGGGCCAGACCGTCGAGGTCGGCACGCCGATCATCTCGATCGACGTGGACCCGGACGGCGCCGCGCCGGGCGAACCCGAACCGGACTCGTCCGGGGAGGCGTCCGGCGAGGCGAAGACCCTGGTCGGCTACGGGCCGCAGGCGACGAGCTCGAAGCGCCGCCCGCGCAAGGCCGCCGCCGCGACGGTGCCGGCCGGGACCGCGGTGTCGGCCGGGACGGCGCAGCAGGCGCTGCAAGGTGCGATGGCGGGGTCGGTCGCGTCCCCCGCCGTCCCCGCGCAGGCCACCGCGCCCGCCGCACCCGCGCCGGAACCACCCGCGCCGGCACCGCCCGCGCCCGCCGCGGCCCCGGCGGGTGCGCCCGCACGGGGTTCGGTGCCGCTGGCGAAGCCGCCGGTCCGCAAGCTCGCCAAGGACCTCGGCGTGGACCTGCGGGCGCTCGCCGGCTCGGGCGCGGGCGGGGTGATCACCCGCAAGGACGTGGAGTCCGCCTCGGCCCCGGCCGAACCGGCTGCTACTCCGGCCGCGGCTCCGGCGGGGGCGCGGGAACGCCGGGTGCCGATCAAGGGCGTCCGCAAGGCCACGGCGCAGGCGATGGTGCGGAGCGCGTTCACCGCACCGCACGTCACGGAGTTCCTCACCGTCGACGTGACGCCGATGATGGAGCTGCGGCAGCGGCTGAAGTCGCACCCCGAGTTCCAGGGCGTGAAGCTCACGCCGCTGGCGTTCGCCGCGAAGGCGCTGTGCCTGGCGGTGCGCCGCACTCCGGACGTGAACGCCACCTGGGACGAGCAGGCCGGCGAGATCGTCTACAAGGACTACGTGCACCTGGGCATCGCGGCCGCCACGCCGCGCGGCCTGGTGGTGCCCAACGTCCGGGACGCGGACGGCATGTCGCTGCGGGAGCTCGCGGCGGCGCTGGAAGCGCTGACCACGACCGCGCGGGAGGGCAGGACCACGCCCGCCGAGATGACCGGCGGCACGATCACGATCACCAACGTGGGCGTGTTCGGCGTGGACACCGGGACGCCCATCCTCAACCCGGGCGAGTCGGCGATCCTCGCGTTCGGCGCGATCCGGGACATGCCGTGGGTGGTGGACGGCCAGGTGGTGCCGCGCAAGGTGTGCCAGCTGGCGCTGAGCTTCGACCACCGGGTGGTCGACGGCCAGCAGGGTTCGCAGTTCCTGGCGGACGTCGGCGCGCTGCTGGCCGACCCGGCGACGGCGATCACCTACTGATCACCTGCTGATTCGGCGGCTGATCGGCTGCCGGTCGCGCTGCTGACGACGGCCGGGGTGCGCGTGCACCCCGGCCGTTCGTGCGCGGTGCGGGAGTTCCCGCCCCGGCGCTCAGTCCTCCTTGCGGCGGCGGCCGCCGGAGCGGGCACCGCCCCCGTTCGCGGCCGCGTTCTGCCGGGCCGCGCCGTCGGACTCGGCGGACCCGCCGCCGAAGTCGAAGCTGTGCGAGTCGAACTCGTGCACGTCGATGTCCGGCAGACCGCCGAGCTCGTTGTTCAGCTCGCCGAAGATCGGCGTTCCTGGATCGGGCTTGTTCACCGCTTCGCCCTCCCGTTTCGTTCTCGAAGCCGTGTTGCTGAGGTCGAGCCGGCACCGCACGGCACCGGACTCGTGGCGCGACCGGCTCTCCCAGCCGATGGCACCGGTGAGCCCACGCGCTCACCGTGCCGATCAAACGCGAACTAGTCCGTTCGCCTCGCGCCGACCGCTGATGTTCATTCCTTCGGGCGTGTACATGATGCCTCGCAGCGCTCCGGAGGACGCACACCCCTGGAACTTTCCCTCCCACATTCCAACATCGGGCCCGCGTCGAGCATTCCCCGAGTGGTGTTCGCCACGCTCCGGCAACCTCGCGCGGGACCGCCCGCAAACCCCGAGTCAACAGGCGGAAGCCCGACCTCGAGGGGAAATCCAGTGATCTAGCCCACTCGGAGTCAACGTCGGGGGTCGCTCAAACATCACTCGAACGTGTGGCTGCGATGGACGGTTCCCGTCGGGGGGACCGCGCAGCGGCACCGGGGAGATGAATCCGATGTTCCGCACCAAGCACGGCAAGATCGCCGCCATCCTCGGGTCCGCGCTGTTCGCCGGAGTCGCGGTCGCGGGCACGGCCCAGGCCATGCCGCACGACCACCCGAACTACGACGAGTACTGCACCCCCGAGCAGGTCGACGTCACCATCGGGCCGCTGGACCACGCGATGATGCACGAGGGCGGCGACGTCCGGTTCAGCGCGAAGCCCGGCCAGAGCTGCCTGCTCGGCGGCGCCCCCGGCCTGAACTTCCTGGACGTGCAGGGCGATTCCGCGCAGATCCCCACCCGCTACCCCAGCGGCGAGGCCGAGGTGCACCGCGTCGACGAGGACCACCCGGTCTCGGCCGGTTTCAGCTACCTGGTGACCGACCCGAACACCGGCAACAGCATCCCCGGGTCCGTGCCCGGCGCCCTGGAGATCTCGTTCCCCGGCCCGGTCAGCCCGTACAGCGTGACCCTGCCCTGGAACGGCGCCACCGTCCCCGGCCCGGTCAGCGTCACCAACCTGAACCCGCACGCCCAGGCCTGACGACGGGTCGCCGCCTCGGGGCAGGCGGCGACCCCAGCATCGATCAGCACTCCTAGTATTCAATCGATGACCGACCGTGATGATCTGCCGTCCAAGAACCGGTTGAACGTGATCGGCAAACGCATCCGCAAGCGAGCACGCGCCGAAGCGCTCGCCCTGGACGGCGAGCTCGCTGCCGAGGACGAACGGATCGTCCGGCAGTGGCGGGCCCTGCACTCGGACTGCTTGACGACGACCAGGAACGGGCTGGGAGTCCACGTGATGCGAGTACTGCGCCGCGACTCGACCGCCCAGCTCGTGACGCAACGGCTCAAGCGCTACCACAGCATCGTGGCCAAGCTCGTCCGGGACAAACCGCGGCTGAGCGAAATCCAGGACATCGCGGGATGCCGAGCGGTGCTGCCGTCTCCACTGCTGGTTCGCGAGGTCGTCGACCGCATCGGGACGGCGCGCAAGCTGACGGTCGAGGAAGTGCGCGATTACGAAGCGACCCCGCACTCCGGCGGATACCGCGCAGTGCACGTGTGGTGCCGCCGGGGTGATTTCAAGGTCGAGATCCAGCTGCGCACCGATCGTCAGCAGCAGTGGGCCGAGCTGGTCGAAGAATGGGACACGACGCTGGGGACTGACATCAAGCACGAATCGGCACCGGCCCCGGCCATCAGGTACTTCCGCCAGCTGCGTGAGCACTTTCATCAGATCGACCAAGACCAGGCAGTACCGGACAGAGCTATGCTGCTGGACGCGGCCGCGGATGTTCGGCGTTGGCTCACCGAGGAGGCGTTCGCATGACCGGTAACGACACCTGGTTCCTGCTCGTTCGCTACCCGCGCACCGGAACCACGGAAGTTCAGACCTTCGACGACGCGCTGGTGGCGGCCCAGGCCTACAGCGAGACGGAGGCACACCTGGAGTGCGGCCGGGAAGAGGCGGACGCGGTGCTGGTGGGCGCGCCGAGCCGTGAAGTGGTCGAGGAGCGGTACCCCAGCTACTTCCTCCACGCCACGTCGGTGCGGGCCAAGATCGAGCACTTGCTCGGCAGCATGCCCGCCCTCCCCGCATAGATCGGACCGGAACGGCCGAAGCCCCTGGCACCGTCGGTGCCAGGGGCTTCGGCGGACCACCGGATCACTGGATGTGGCGGCCGGAGATGGCTCGGGAGACGACGAGCTGCTGGATCTGCTCGGTGCCCTCGAAGATGTCGTAGATCTTCGCGTCGCGGTGCAGGCGCTCCACCGGGAACTCGCGGGTGTAGCCGTTGCCGCCGAGGATCTGGATGGCGCGCTCGGTCGCCCAGGTGGCGACGCGGCCGGCCTTGAGCTTGGACATGGAGCCCTCGCCCGCGGTGAACGGCTCGTCGTTGCGGCCCATCCACGCCGCGCGCCACACCAGCAGCCGCGCCGCGTCGATCTCCATGCGCATGTCGGCGAGGGTGAACGCGATCGACTGGTTGTCGATGATCGGGCGGCCGAAGGTCTCGCGCTCCTTGGCGTACTCCAGCGCGTGCTCGTAGGCGGCGCGGGCGATGCCGAGGGCCTGCGCGCCGACGGTGGGGCGGGAGAGCTCGAAGGTCTTCATCGCGGCTTGGCCACCGCTCTTCGAGCCCTTGCCGCCTTCGCGGGCGCGGGCGAGCTTCTCGTCCAGCTTCTCCTTGCCGCCGAGCAGGCAGCTGCCGGGGACCCGCACGTCGTCCAGGAACACGTCCGCGGTGTGCGAGGCGCGCAGCCCGTGCTTCTTGATCTTGCTGGGAGCTTCCAGGCCCTTGGTGCCGGGCGGGATGATGAACGCGGCCTGCCCGCGGGAACCGAGCGAGGAGTCCACGACCGCCTGCACGACGTGCACGTTCGCGATGCCGCCGTTGGTGGCCCACGCCTTCTGGCCGTTGAGCACCCACTCGTCGGTGGCCTCGTCGTAGACGGCGCGGGTGCGCATCGCCGAGACGTCGGAGCCCGCGGCGGGCTCGGAGGAGCAGAACGCGCCGACCTTCGGGTCGTTCTCGTCGCCGTAGCACTGCGGTACCCACTCGGCCATCTGGTCCGGGGTGCCCGCGGCGAAGATGCCCGCGACCGCCAGCGTGGTGCCGAAGATCGCCATGCCGATGCCGCCGTCGCCCCAGAACAGCTCTTCGTTGGCGATGGGCAGCGACAGGCCGGTGTCGTCGGCCCAGAACGTCGCGATGGTCTCGAAGCCGTACAGGCCGACCTTCGCGGCCTCCTGGATGATCGGCCAGGGGGTCTCTTCCCGCTCGTCCCACTCCGCCGCGGCCGGGCGGATGACCTTCTCGGAGAAGCCGTGCACCCAATCGCGCAGGTCGCGGTGTTCCTCGCTCAGTTCCAGGGAGAAGCTCATCGAATTCCTTCGGTTCGTGGCGGAGTGCGTGGTGTGGAACGGGGTGCGGAGCGTTCCGGTTCCCGAGCGTTCAGGTTCTCAGAAGTGGCGGGGCGGAGCGGGCGCCCGCGGCCGGAGACCCCCCGATCGCCGAGGCCCCGATCGCCGAGATCCCGGGCGCCGATCAGGCCTTGGGGATCTGGAAGAGCTTGGTGAGGCCTGCGGCGAATCCGACGTCGCCCGCGACCTTCAACTTGCCGGTCATGAACTGCACCGGGGCGGAGGCGTTGCCGGAGACCAGCTTCAGGAACTCCACCGGCGTGATCATGATCGTGACCCGCGGGTCGTCGTGCTGCGGTTCCTTGTTGACCGTGCAGGTCCCACCGGAGAGCACCGACTCGTAGCGCACGGTGTCCTGCTCGTCGGTGCCGATGCGCCAGCGCACCACGGCTTCGGTGGAGCGGGCCTTGTCCGACTTGTAGTGCTCGCTCATCCGGCGGAACACCTCGTCGAGCACCTGCACGCGCAGTTCGGGGCGGGCCATGACCGCTTCCACCTGCTTGGCCGAGGCGCGCGAGATCAGCTTGGCGAACTGCTCCGGGCGGAGTTCGCTGAGGTCCGCCGCACCGCCGGAGGCGTGCTCGGAGGCCGCGGCCAGCAGCGCGACGAACTCGTCTTCGCCGATCTTCTTCGGGTCGACCTCGGCGAGCGCGGTGACCGGATCCGTGTTGGACATGTGACCTCCCCTTACCTACTGACAAGTAATACTACGCGCGAGTAGGTTAGGCGGGCAAGGCATCCCGCTGATCGTTCTGCTCTAGCCTCTCCGGCAGATCAGGACCAGCCGAGCCACGCCGCGGACCCGGCCCCGCAACACCGCCCGCGGCGGGAAAACAGGAGGTGGGATGCGGCCCGACCCGGACGATCACGAGGCGAGCCCACGACCCCGCAGCAGGCGGCTACCGCGGTCGGTGCGCGAACGGCAGATCCTCGACGCCGCCGTCGAGGTCTACGCGGCACGCGGCTTCCACCTCGCGTCCATGGACGAGATCTCCGAAGTCGCAGGCATCTCCAAACCGATGATCTACGCCTACCTCGGTTCCAAGGAAGAGCTGTTCGTGGCGTGCATCCAGCGGGAGGCCACCCGGCTCATCGAAGCCATCAGCACCGCCGTGGACCCCGAGGTCGGCCCCGACGAGCAGCTCTGGCGGGGCCTGCGGGTCTTCTTCGACTACGTGCAGCGGAACCGGGCCAGCTGGGTGCTGCTGCACCGGCAGGCACCCGCGGGCGGCGAACCGTTCGCCGCCGAGTTCGGGCAGTGGCGGGAGCGGGCGATGGTCCTCATCGCCTCCCTGCTGGCCCGCGCCACCGAAGGGGCGGCGCAGCCGATGCAGCCGCAGCAGATGGAACCGTTCGCGGCCTCGCTGGTCGGCGCCGCCGAATCGCTGCTCGACTGGTGGGTGGAGCACCCGGAGCACACCGCGGACGGGCTGGCAATGCGGTTGATGAACCTCGCGTGGATGGGGTTCGGCGACCTCGTCGAAGGACGTTCCTGGTCGCCCGGCGGCGACGCGTCGGGCTGCACCGCGTTCGACTGAAGCGGCGCGGTGGTGGCGGTCGAGCCACCACCACCGCCCGCACCCGGGTTCCCGCGCGCACGCGAACCCGGCCCCGCCTTCCCGCAGGTCAGTGCAGCCGCCCCACCAGGTGCGGCTTGCCGGAACGGGAGTGCACCGCGAACGTCCCGGCGTCCCGGTGCGCGGTGAACTCCACCGTCGAGGGCAGCAGCAGCGGCTTCACGAAGTCCACGTCGACCGCGTACGAGTCCGGCAGCCTGCCCTCCAGCGCCGCCAGCGCCCGCGCCTTCGTCCACATGCCGTGCGCGATGGCGCGCGGGAAGCCGAACGCCTTCGCCGTCAGCGCGCGCAGGTGGATCGGGTTCTTGTCCCCGGACACCTCCGCGTAGCGGCGGCCCTGGTCGGCGGGCACCCGCCAGCGGGCGGTGGCCGAACCGGGCTCGACCTCGGCGGCCCGCTCGGCCCGCGGCGCCGACTCGTCCGGCTTGCCGCGGCGCAGGTAGGTGCTGGTCTCCCGCCACACCACCTCGCCCTCGACGCTGGTCTCGGTGACCACGTCGAGCTGCCTGCCCTTCGGGTGCGGGCGCAGGTCCGCCACCCGCACCCGCTGGGTGAGCACGTCGGTGACCAGGAGCGGCCGGTGCACGGTGATGCTGTTCGCCACGTGCACCAGCCCCACCAGCGGGAACGGGAAGCCCGGATCGGTCATCAGCCGCACCGACAACCCGAACGAGAGCACGTGCGGGTAGGTCGCGGGCAGCACGTCGCGCAGCCCGAACCCGCAGACCCGGCCGTACTCGGCCAGGTGCTCGGGGTCGACGGTGATGTCGCGGCGCACGTACTCGGTCGTCGGCAGCTCCCCGCCGCGGCGCAGCGGCCCGGTGGCGGCGGCCTTGAGGTACAGCGCGGAGAGGTTCGGCGGCGCGTCGATCTCGGTGCTCATCACGCCCCCAGCAGGCTCTGGCCGCAGACCCGCACGACGTTGCCGTTGACCCCGGAGGAGGCCGGGCTGGCGTACCAGGCGATGGTCTCGGCGACGTCCACCGGCAGCCCGCCCTGCGAGAGGCTGCTCATCCGGCGGCCGGCCTCGCGGATGAACAGCGGGACGGCCGCGGTCATCTTCGTCTCGATGAAGCCGGGCGCGACGGCGTTGATGGTGGCGCCGCGGCGGGCCGCCACCGGGGCCAGCGCCTGCACCAGGCCGATCACGCCCGCCTTCGAGGCCGCGTAGTTCGCCTGGCCCACGTTGCCCGCGATGCCGCTGATGGAGGCGACGCCGATCAGCCTGCCGCCCTCGCGCAGCGGGGAGCCCTCGGCGAGCAGCGCCTCGTTGATGCGCTCCTGCGCGGTCAGGTTCACCGCGATCACCGAGTCCCAGCGCGCGTCGTCCATCCGTCCGAGGGTCTTGTCCCGGGTGATGCCCGCGTTGTGCACGACCACGTCGAGCCCGCCGTGGCGTTCGGCGAAGTGCTCGGTGATGCGCTGCGGCGCGTCCTCCGCGGTGATGTCCAGCTGCAGGGTGGAGCCGCCGATGCGGTTGGCGACCTTGGCCAGGTCGGCGCCCTGGGCGGGGATGTCGAGGCAGACGACGTGCGCGCCGTCGCGCGCGAGGGTCTCGGCGATGGACTCGCCGATGCCGCGGGAGGCGCCGGTGACCAGGGCGACCTTGTCGCGCAGCGGCTTCTCCTGGTCGACCTGCGGGGCGTCGGCGCGGCCGACCCGGATGACCTGGGCGGAGACGAACGCGGACTTGGCCGACAGCAGGAAGCTCAGCGTGGAGTCGAGGGACTGCTCGGCGCCTTCGGAGGCGTACACGAGCTGGGCGGTGGCGCCGCGCTTGAGCTCCTTGCCGACGGTGCGCACGAAGCCTTCGAGGGCGCGCTGCGCGACGCGCTCGCCCGCGCCGGTGGTCTCCTCCGGCGGGGTGCCGAGCACGATGACGCGGCCGCAGGTGCCGACCTGGCGGATCACCGGGCTGAAGAACGCGCGCAGCTGGGCGAGCTGGGCGCTGGAGGTGATGCCGGTGGCGTCGAAGACGAGCGCCGCGTAGCGGGCGTCGTCGGCCGCCTCGGTGCGGACCTCGGCGCCGACGGACTTCAGCGTGCCCGCGACGGCCTCGCCGAGCCGCGATCCCGCGGCGGCGCCGGTGAGCACCGGCCCGTCCACGACCGGGTCGCCGGGCCGGTACCTGCGGAGCGGGGTGGGCGTGGGCAGGCCGATGCGCTTGGCGATCGTTCGACCGAACCCGGTCGAGGTGAACTGCTGGTACCGGTCGGACATGCGCACTCCCGTGAGCGGGTGGTCGGTGGACTGGGCGGGCGGCCCGCGCGCCGGGCGCGGCGGGCGCTCGGGTGGGTGCGGGCTCGACGTCTAACCTACCCGCGGGTAGGTTAGAACGTCAGCGGGGCCCGCACCAGAGCTCCCGCCCACCGATCCGGTGATCAGCACCAGTCGAACCCCACGGACCGCCGGTCCCGTCCCGAAGGAGTCCCGCATGCCCACCACTCGACGCGTCGCGATCGTCGGCGGCAACCGGATCCCCTTCGCCCGATCCGGCGGGCCGTACACGCAGGCGTCCAACCAGGACATGCTCACCGCCGCGCTGGACGGGCTGCTCGCCCGCTTCGGGTTGCAGGGCGAGCTCGTCGGCGAGTTCGTCGCGGGCGCGGTGCTCAAGCACAGCCGCGACTTCAACCTCGCCCGCGAATCCGTCCTCGGCTCCCGGCTCGACCCGCGCACCCCCGCGCACGACGTGCAGATGGCCTGCGCGACCGGGCTGGAGGCCGTCACCTCGGTCGCCAACAAGATCGCCCTCGGGCAGCTCGACTCCGGCATCGCCGGTGGCGTGGACAGCGCCAGCGACGCGCCCATCGCGGTCAACGACGACCTCCGCCGGGTGCTGCTCGCCGCGAACCACGCCAAGAGCACCGGCGGCAAGATCAAGGCGCTGACCGGGGTGCGGCCGCAGCACGTGGTGCCGGACATCCCGGAGAACTCCGAACCGCGCACCGGCCTGTCCATGGGCGAGCACGCCGCCCGCACCGCGCTGGACTGGCAGGTCGGCCGCGAAGACCAGGACGAACTCGCCGCGCGCAGCCACCAGCGGCTCGCCGCCGCCTACGACCGCGGCTTCTTCGACGACCTGCTCACCCCGTTCCAGGGCCTCACCCGGGACCAGAACCTGCGGCCGGACAGCAGCGCCGAGAAGCTCGCCAAGCTCAAGCCGGTGTTCGGCAAGGGCGAGGGCGCCACCATGACCGCGGGCAACTCCACGCCGCTCAGCGACGGCGCCGCCGTGGTGCTGCTGGCCAGCGAGGAGTGGGCCGAGGCGCACAAGCTGCCGGTGCTGGCCTACCTCAGCGACATCGTGCCCGCGGGCGTGGACCACGTCAGCGGGGACGAAGGCCTGCTGATGGCGCCCGCGTACGCGGTGCCGAAGCTGCTGGAGCGCAACGGGATCGGGCTCGGCGACTTCGACTTCTACGAGATCCACGAGGCGTTCGCCTCGCAGGTGCTGGCGACGCTGAAGTCGTGGCAGGACCCGGACTTCTGCAAGGACCGGCTGGGCCTGGACGCGCCGCTCGGCGACATCGACCCGGCGAAGCTGAACGTGAACGGTTCCTCGCTGGCCGCCGGGCACCCGTTCGCCGCCACCGGCGGCCGCATCGTCGCCACCCTGGCGAAGCTGCTGGCCGAACGCGGTTCCGGCCGCGGCCTGATCTCGGTCTGCGCGGCGGGCGGGCAAGGCGTCACCGCCATCGTCGAACGCTGATCGGGCGGTGCCGGTGCTGCTGGGCGCGGTGGCGGTCGCCGTCTACCCGCTGGCGTTCTACAGCTCGATTCACC